>NZ_JSYF01000218.1:0-5442 GCF_054824225.1 Pontibacter sp. HJ8 | reverse complement strand
CAGCAGCACTTGACAAGCTACTGAACCTGAACGAGAAAGGCCTGCGAAGCGTTACCCTGATGCCACTCGGTTACCGGGACGCGGAGAACGACTGGCTGGCAGCCCTGCCGAAAGTAAGAAGACAAAAAGAGAAGTTCTTTATTGAACAATAAGTATAGTACGTACCAAGGCCGGCAGGCACCCGGAAACAGCGGGGCCTGCCGGCTTGATTTTAACAGAAGATCATGGAAAAGCAGAAAATAAAGATTGACATTTTTTCAGACATCAACTGCCCCTGGTGTTATGTAGGCGAGCGTCGTTTGAAGAAAGCCATAGAAAGCGTGGATAGCACCTATGACTTTGATCTGAACTTCAAAGCCTACGAGCTGAATGCCAACATCCCGCAGGAGGGTATGACCCGGCTGGACTATTTCAAAGGCAACTACGGCGATCAGATCCTGTCCCAGATTGATGTGATGGACAAACGCATGAGCGAAGCTGGTGCCGGAGAAGGCATCGAGTTCAATTTCTCATCCGACATGACGGTGAACAATACCTTCAACGGTCACCGGCTGATCTGGCTGGCCGGCGAGTGCGGCGTGCAGGAAGCTGTTGCCGGAGCCTTGTTCAAAAGCTACTTCACCGAAGGAAATAACATGAACGACACCGCGCTGCTCACGCAAGTAGGTATAGCGCATGGGATACCGGCCGAACGGCTGGAAGGCTTTTTTGAAGGAGAAGAAGGCATAAAGGAAGTGCGGGAGATGGAAGCTTTCGCTAAGTCAGCCGGCATCACGGGCGTACCCGCTTTTGTCATCAACGATCAATTCCTGGTAAGCGGGGCACAACCTTCCGAGACTTTCCTGAATGTGTTTCAGCAGGTGGCCCCTGCCCTCCAGAAACTGGACATAGAAGGCAGCAGCTGCGGCGTGGACGGGTGCTGCTAATCGGCAGAAAACCCTTACCTGTACAAACTGATCAACAAACTTAATCTTAGAAATGGGAAGTAACAGCAAAAAGCTAAGCGATATAAAATTATCTGTACTGGACCTGGTGCCCATTCGGGAAGGAAAAAGTATATCCGATTCCTTCCAGCACAGCCTGGAGCTGGCACGGCATGTAGAGCGCCTGGGCTATACCCGTTTCTGGATGGCCGAGCACCACAACATGCCGGGTATAGCCAGTTCGGCTACCTCCGTGCTGATCGGCTACATTGCCGGAGGCACCTCCACGATACGGGTAGGTTCGGGGGGCATCATGCTGCCCAACCATGCCCCGCTTGTGGTGGCCGAGCAGTTTGGTACGCTGGAGTCCTTGTACCCGGGCCGGATCGACCTGGGACTGGGCCGCGCACCGGGCACCGACCAGGTAACGGCCATGGCCCTCCGCCGTGACCTGCAGGGTTCTGTCGAAGATTTTCCGGCGCATGTGTCGGAACTGATGCAGTACCTGAGCTCTTCCAACAGCACGGCACGCGTCAGGGCCGTACCGGGTGAGGGACTCGATATTCCTGTGTGGCTGCTGGGCTCGAGCACTTTCGGCGCGCAGCTGGCAGGTATACTGGGCCTGCCGTATGCGTTTGCCAGCCATTTTGCACCTGCTGCTCTGCAGGTAGCGCTCAAGGTATACCGCGACAGCTTCCGGCCATCCGAAACGCTTAAGGAGCCTTACGCCATGGCCTGCGTGAATGTGGTGGTAGCCGACACCGACCAGGAAGCCAACCGCCATGCCACTTCCCTGTATACTTCTTTCCTGAACGTGATCCGGGGAAAAGCGCTTCCTTTGCAGCCTCCGGTCGAGGATATGGAAAGCTTGTGGGATGGCTCGGAGAAATACGCCGTACAGCAAATGCTCCGCTATTCCTTTATCGGCAGTCAGAAAACCGTTCAGGAAGAAATGCAGGCCTTCCTGAACGATACACAGGTAGACGAGATCATGGTATCGGCCGGCATCTATGATCCTGCTGCCAGGCTTCGCTCCTATGAGTTGCTGGCAGCCCTTAGCAAAAAGGTATAAGTTAGGTATAGCTCCCCGATCCCGATCACTTCGATCCGGACACATAATACTCATAAATAGAAAGGCGCAGGGATGTATTTCTGCGCCTTTCCTTTGTTGCTATACCTGATCGGCCACCCGGAGCCAATCCGGTACCCCTTATTGACCTTCTTTGGCTTTGGGAGGACTGATCATGATGTGGGCGCCGTGTGTACCCGGGTACATGATCCAGGGCATGGCGGGCCCCTCCGGCTTCAGCGGCAACCCGGTGCTCTCGGCCGTGGCGTACGGGATATAGACGACGTAGCGCAGATACCCCTCCTTTACTTCACCGTTTGCCGGGTTGTAGTTTTCATCGGAAGCCGTGTAGACAAACAGAGAAGCAGGTTGTTTCGGCAGCGAAAGCTTTCCGCTTTTAGCTTCCTTTTCGCGGGTATCAAAGATCTCTTTGGTATCTTTTCCTGCCTGCCGCAGTTCGCGTCCGCGGGCCATGAACGGCTCCAGGTCGCGGTGGTAGCAGGATACCGACAAGCCTTCTTCCTTGGGGTCATCGGCCAGGCAGATCAGCTCGTTGGTGCCCTTTCGCAGCAGCACCAATTCGCCTTTGGGGTTGTAACCATATACAGCGGCTCCCTTTTGCTTTTCCGACGGAACCGCCAGCATAGCGGTTTTGATCTGCACTTCGGCTGCAGGTATAGTGGTTTGTGCCTGCGTGCTGATTCCCGCCACAAGCAATGCCAGAACTAGTAGTGTTTTTTTCATGCCTTTCTATCTTGATTGAAGTTATGCATTCCGGTATGCTTCTGCTTAACGAAATAAAACCAATCCGGGTAAACTAAAAGGATGTTGCTTCTAACCTGCCCGCTAACGCTCTTCATCCGGATTCAGGCGATCGGCTACCCTTGGCTACCCCTTGTTTTGACTTTTAAACGTATATTTTATAAATTAAGCAATATTATTACCAAAGCCTACGGGATAAGCCTGGTCGGTATTTTAGTAAAAACGAACACGCAGCATACAACAACAAGAGGCAGGAACGCGGTAAACAAGCTAAAAATGGAAAATTCACGGGAAGATAACCTGAACAGTCAAAGTTCATTTGTGGAACGGCTGGCTCAGAAATTAGGCATTTCGGCGAACGCAGGTTCTATTTATGGGGAGCCGGTCGAGCGCGACGGCGTGACAGTGATACCGGTCGCCAAGGCCATGTATGGCTTTGGAGGAGGAAGCGGCAAAAAAGCTGGAGAAGAAGGCACTGGAGGTGGAGGCGGCGTATCCATCACACCCATCGGGTATATCGAAATAAAAGACGGCACCACGCGCTTCCGATCCATCCGGGACGCTCAGATGGTGATGAAAATTATTGCCGTCAGTGGTTTTCTTGCCCTGCTGACGGCACGAACGATCGGCAAAATGCTGCGCCGGCAGAGGCGCTAAACCGCGCAAGCCACTTTTATAGACTTTAATATAAGGTCATACATTTCCTGACCAGGTATAGCGGAGTCTTGCAACCGGTAGGTATACGGCTCCAGGTCCTTGCCTCTCTCATGCCGGGTTGCACCTGGCACCCAGCCTTTCTACAGAAACTCCCTTGCCGGATTCACAGAAACCTTAAGCACCTATACCTGTTCCTGCGCTACCGACGTGTCAGAATTACAAAACCAGGTATAGCGGCAAACCAGCCGAAAGCCACGCCGGCAGGTGTTAGGCCTTGTAAGATTTTTATATTATCTTGACAAGAGATAACCAATTGCCCCGCACCCATGGCAGAACCCAACTACCGGCTTCAACACTACATGTTCCTGTTGAGCAAGCACTTCCGCAAGATTCTTCTTGGACTGGTGCTGCTCATCCTCCTGTTCACCTCGATCAAAACAGTTGGCCCCGAAGAAGAAGGCGTCGTGCTGTATGTCGGACAATATAACCGTACCGTAGAACCCGGTCTCAGTTTTATTCTTCCTTTTGGCATAGAAGAGATGAAAAAGATCCCGGTACAGCGGCAGATGAAGCAGGAATTCGGCTTCCGGACCGTCGCCACCGGCAACAGTTCGGAATACTCGAAAGAAAACTTTTCAGACGAATCCCTTATGCTGACGGGCGACCTGAACCTGGCCAATGTAGAGTGGGTGGTACAGTACCGGATCGTGAATTCCTTTCATTACCTGTTCCAGGTGCGGGATGCCGATAAAGCCCTCCGGGATATGTCAGAGTCTGCGATGCGCAAAATAGTGGGCGACCGCACCGTAAACGAAGTGCTCACCGTGGGCCGCCAGGAAGTAGCCTCCAGTGTGGAGGTGCTGCTGCAGCGTATGTGCGATGAATACGAGAACGGTATCCGGATAGACCAGGTGGTGCTGCAGGATGTCAACCCGCCCGAGCCAGTCAAGCCCTCTTTCAATGCGGTGAACCAGGCTCAACAGGAACGCGAGACGCTCATCAACCAGGCCGAATCCGAATATAACCGCATCATTCCGCGTGCCCGTGGCGAGGCCGATGAAACCGTCCAACTGGCCGAGGCTTATGCGCTCAAAAGAGTGAATGCGGCAACCGGTGAAGCAGCCCGCTTCAACTCCCTGTTTGAAGAATATGTAAAAGCGCCTGAGGTTACCAAAAAACGCATCTACCTGGAAACGATGGAAAGGCTTTTGCCCAAGATCGGTGACAAGGTCATTGTCGATGAAAAAGGCAACAACGTCCTGCCGTTGCTCAACCTCAACCAGCCTGAAAAGAAATAACCCATGAACACCCGAAATATACTCTCGCTCCTAGCTGCCGTATTGCTTTTGACGCTTGCCTTCACCAGCATCTTCGTACTCGACGAAACGCAGCAGGCCATTGTTACCCAGTTCGGCAAGCCTGTCGGAGCACCCCGTACCCAGCCCGGGATTCATTACAAGATTCCCATCATCCAGAAAGTGCAGTTCTTCGACAAGCGCTACCTGGCCTGGGACGGCGATGCGAACCAGGTACCGACCAAGGACAAAAAATTCATCTTCGTGGATACTTATGCCCGATGGCAGATCACCAATCCGCTGCAGTTTTTCATCCGTCTGCGCGACGAGCGTTCCGGTCAGTCGCGGCTTGACGACATACTCGATGGCGAAACCCGCAACGCGATAGCCAGCCACGACCTGCTGGATATTGTACGCTCTACCAACCGCGAACCGGAGGTGTCGGACGAGATCATGGAAGACCTGGAAAACCTGGATGACATCACTGTAGGAAGAGACAAGATAGAAGCGCTCATCCTGAAGCGGGCCAATGAAAGAACCACAGACCTGGGCGTCCGGATACTGGATTTCCGTTTCAAGCGCATGAACTATGTGGACGAAGTAAGGGACCGGGTATACGACCGCATGAAAAGTGAGCGTAACCGCATCGCGGATCAGTTCAGGTCGGAAGGACAGGGCGAGGCCCGCAAAATACAAGGTAACAAGGAGCGCGACCTGGCTAAGATACAGTCTGAGG
>NZ_JSYF01000023.1:0-23518 GCF_054824225.1 Pontibacter sp. HJ8 | reverse complement strand
AAGGCAGACATCGGCATACGGGACGGAAAAATTGTCCACATCGGGAATGCCGGTAACCCGGACACCATAGAAGGTGTGGAGCCCGATATGATCATCGGTGCGGCCACCGAAGTACACGATGGCAGCGGTTTAATAGCGACGGCGGGCGGCATTGATACCCACGTGCATTTTATAGCGACCGATCAGATAGACCATGCGCTGTTCAGTGGTATTACGACCATGATTGGCGGTGGCGTAGGCACAGCAAACGGATCCACGGCCACTTCGGTAACACCCGGTTCCTGGAACCTGGAAAAGATGATCAAATCGGTGGAAGCGTTTCCTATGAACTTTGGATTTCTGGGCAAGGGAAGCAGTTCGACGGTGGCCCCCCTGGAAGAACAAATTGAAGCCGGCGCATTGGGATTAAAAGTACACGAAGACTGGGGCGCCACACCTGCCGTGCTTGACGCCGCCTTAAAAGTCGCCGATAAGTATGATGTACAGGTTGCCCTCCATGCCGACAGCCTGAATGAGGCAGGCTTTCTGGAAGATACCATCAGCGCCATTAACGGACGGGTAATTCACATGTTCCATACCGAAGGGGCCGGTGGAGGCCATGCGCCTGATATTCTTAAATCGGCTATGTACCCTAACGTGCTGCCAGCTTCAACCAATCCGACCCTGCCCTATACGGTAAACACAATAGACGAGCACCTGGATATGCTGATGGTTTGCCATCATTTGAGCAAAGAAATTCCTGAAGACGTGGCCTTTGCCGACTCACGTATTCGCCCCGAAACAGTTGCCGCTGAAGACGTGCTGCACGACATGGGCGTATTGAGCATGACGAGCTCAGACTCCCAGGCAATGGGCCGGGTGGGGGAAGTCGTAATTCGCACCTGGCAGGTGGCAGACAGCATGAAGAAGCAGCGTGGTCCCCTGGAAAAAGACAAAGAGAATGGGAACGATAACTTCAGAGTAAAGCGCTACGTCTCCAAGTACACTATCAATCCCGCCATCACGCATGGCATAGCAGACTACGTGGGTTCGTTGGAGTCAGGTAAAATGGCGGACATCATACTATGGAAGCCAGCAATGTTTGGCGTAAAACCTGAAATGATCATCAAAGGGGGAATGATAGCCGGAGGCCAGATAGGGGACCCGAATGCGACGATTACCACACCACAGCCCGTTTTATACCGGCGCACGTTCGGAGCATTTGGAGGCGCCTTGTCTGAAACCTCTGCTACCTTTGTATCCAAAATTTCAATCGAAAAAGGGATCATAGCGAGCTATGGCCTGAAGAAAATAATCCTGCCCGTATTCGGATGTCGTAATATTTATAAAAAGCACATGATCCATAATGGTTTAACACCAGCTATAGAAGTAGATCCGGAAACTTTTCAGGTGCGGGTGGATGGAGAACTGGCCACCTGCGAACCGGCCAGCGTGCTGCCAATGGCGCAACGTTACTTTGTGTTCTGAACTATAGTATCTGTTTATACTTTCCTTAAGTATAGGATCAGCGAAAGCATTGGTGAAGGCATCCTTTCTTTCAAGCCACTGACGACAAAGTGAGTTTACAATAACACTTTTATTAGAAGGACCCACCATTGACAAGTGCAGCTAGGCTACCTGAGCATGGAGTCACTTCCTATTTACAAATATCATTAACCTGGCTTCAAAATGATAGTATGGAAAGTCATTACCTGAGTAGCCTGTTGCATCTTTCCGATCCCACCCTACCCATTGGAGGTTTTTCACACTCCAACGGACTTGAATCGTACGTGCAGGAAGGCACTGTCCACGATGCGGTTTCGGCAGATAACTTTATCAGAAGTATGCTGAGCAATAACATCAAGTACAACGATGCGGCTTTTGTCCGGTTGGCTTATGAAGCTGCTGCTTGCCAGGATGTAACCGAAATAATCAAGCTGGACCAGGAATGCACCGCACTGAAAAGCCCTATGGAGATCAGGCAGGCAAGTATAAAACTGGGGATGCGGCTTCTTAAAATCTTCAACCGGCAAACAGAACACCAACTGGTACAGCATTACGAAACGGCAATCCTTGAAAAGGAAGCAGCCGGGCACTACTGCATTGCTTTTGGCCTGAATGCCTTTCTGATGGACATTCCTGCAAAAGAAGCTCTGTTGGCCTTCTATTATAATGCGGCTGTTGGCATGGTCACTAATTGTGTCAAGTTGATTCCGCTGGGGCAGTTGGGCGGACAGGCTATCCTTTTTCGCCTTCACCCATTGCTACAGCAGTTGACGGAAGAAACGCTTGAGCTGAAAAGAGAACTGGTGGGTATCTGCAACACCGGATTCGATATTCATTGCATGCAACACGAGCGCCTGTACTCGCGGCTGTATATGTCCTAGAACAGCAGCTTGTTCTGAACAAACCCGCGACAAAAATTATAGATGAGAGGAAGTCTTATGATCTCAGAATGGACAGGCCTGGAGGCTCTAGTAAAACCGCACTGATAGAATATGCACGTAGCCGCCTGCATGAAACTGGAAGCGAAATAGACCGGATAAAATATGCGCTACTGGAAAATAGAGCTTGCTGAACCTTACCTGCTGAAATGATTAGCAAACTGACGATTGTTGCCGGATTAAAGGAAGAAAGATCTTATCTGAAAGATACTTTCTTTACGCGTCCTTTTCGAGTAGCGAATGTGGGGCAATACAAAACCGATGAGGCGCTATACCTGATGGTCATGAGTTCTTCGCCTGGGTTGCTGGATAAGGACCAGTACGATATTTCCATCAAACTGGAAGCCAACAACCGTCTGCAGTTGCAGTCGCAAGCATACCTGCGCCTGTACAATATGCAGGAAGGTGCCTCCCAAAAGATGAGAATCGTGCTGGATCCCGGCAGCTCTTTCAGCTACGTGCCCCATCCCGTAGTGCCGCATCAAAATTCAAAGTTTAAAAGTCATACGACAGCTTATTTGCAGGAGGATTGCGAATTGTTGCTAAGCGAGATTGTAACCTGTGGCAGAAAGCACTCCGGAGAGCTTTTCCGGTTCACTTCTTTTCAGAGCCTGACCGAGGTTTATTATAACCAGAGACTGGTGTTAAAAGACAATACGCTCCTCCAGCCGCAGCAGGTACCGCCGGGTACCATCGGTCAATGGGAGGGCTATACACATCAAGGAACACTTTTATACCTTAACACCAGTGAGAAAACTGTTCAGACATACCTGGACGAACTGCAACGCATATTTGAAGAAGAAAAAGGTATCAGCTTCGGTCTGTCCCAATCAGCCGTTAACGGGTTCGTGGTACGCATACTGGGTCATGGCGGCGAGCAATTGTTTAACTGCTTTAAGCGTGTACAAGAAGCGTTATGGTCAAGGAGCTCCTTATTTATAAAAAGTGCTCCGGCTAATTTAGCTTCGTCACTATTAGAAAAACAGGTATGACCACTCTTACTATAACAGAAAGTATAATATCAACACCTTAAGTAGCTGATGAGATGGCCGATACCCCTACTCTCCAACCTGCAGCTATTCTCCCAAGCTCTCAAATCCCTTTGGTTAAAAATCGATAATACCATCCTAGGGTTTACAAAAGGGGAAGAGTTATTTACAGAGCTGCTCTTTCTCATTTACTTTTGCCTCACTTACTGCAAAATTCAGGCGGCAAGGCTGAAAGAGTTTATTCGTTAGACTCGATGTCCCACCCTTCCCCGCTCCTACTACTCGCCTTCCGGAGACATTGCCAGCACCTGTGCTTTTTGCCTGCCTTTTGGTTTAAGCAGCAGCCCTCTGTGCTGCACTTGTTAGTAATAAATGTCTTGCTTTTTCACCTCGCAGCCCATCAGTAGTTCATCGCAAGTACCGTAATGCATGTGGTAGCGCGGCAGCAGGTGCTCGTTTTTCTTAGAGGTAGAGAAGGGTGTTTTGCAACTGTAGGCCGTTCAACCGAAGGAGTAAAAACGTATTACCATCCGAAGAAGAGCATGCCAGCTCCGCAAATGGTGACTACTGCTCCGCAAATGGCGTGCATGTAGCGCTCCAAACTGGAGGTCTGGAAAATTGAAAACCCGTACAAGCCTAACAGTACCATGGTGAGCATGGTCAGCACAGTGGATAGAGCAAAGACCGCTATCACGATTCCTATTTCCAGAACTGATTTGCTAGCCCCGGAATAGAAAAGCAGGGGGACAAGCGGTTCACTCGGCCCCATAACGAAGATAGCCAGGAGAACTAGCGGCGTTACTTTCACCAGTTGCTGTGGATGCACCGAACTCCCGTGCCGGTGCTCGTATACATACAAATTGTCATCCTGCACATCGAAGTGCTTGTGAGGCCTGTTGGCATACGCTTTCCAGATCCCCCATACCAGGTAAAGCAACCCAAACAAAAGCAAAGCCCAACTCGAAATATCCCCGCGAATACCCTGAAACCAGGTCAGCTTTGCCAACTGCCAGCCCAGCGCAACCCCTATCAAGCCTATAACAACAGAGCTTAAGATATGGCCCAGTCCGCAGACAACTGTCAGGCCCATTGTTTTATACAAGGACCATTTGCGGGACCGCGAAAGTACAATGAACGGCAGGTAATGATCCGGGCCGGAAACCGTGTGTAAAAAGCTGATGGTGATAGCAGATAAAATTAATGCGGTCATACCTTTTATTGAAAGCGTTGTGATTCTAATACAGCTTTATCTTACATACCTAGCAGGACTCTCATAATAGTGTCCAGGGGATAGCGCAGCCTTTACTTCAGCTTTATGTTACCATAAGCCTTGATCATTTGCGCCGGGTGCAGAACCCGTTCTTCAATCTCAACCCGGAAGCCTCCACTCTGCAACAACTCATACAGCAGGGCATCATAGGCTACACATATTTCGTTCTTGTCGGTTATGAAAATCGGCACGTGCTTGTTGCCTATCTCAAAACAAATGGTGCCCACTTCCTGCAGGCTTTGGGGACGCAGCACCACGCAGTCGCAGGGCTTTATCTTAAGCAGGATAGCACGCTCCTCCGACAGGTATAGCAGGTCCCCGGCTTCCAAAGCGCTTCTATTTGACTTCTCGATCAGCACCTCTACGCCTCCCTGTGTCTTCTTTTTCATCATCGACCTGGAAGCCTCGTACCACTCTATTTCTAAGAAGTCAATCGTCCGGCCACTCAAGTCTTCATTGCCTGTGAGCGCCTGCGTCACGACAATGTGTTCTGTAAGTATAACCGGGCTTGTTGCCATACCTGGTTAGATTGTCGCCAGCTTGGCTTTCTTTTCTTCTACTTTCGCCAATAGCCAATCACACCATTGGTCCAGCCCATCGCCTTTCAGGCTGCTGATGGTCATCACCTCGATGGTGGGGTTAACTTCCCGGGCATCCTGCGTAACGGCTTCTACCGAAAACGGCACATAGGGGAGCAGGTCGGCTTTGGAAATCACCATGAGTTCGCTGGTTAGGAACATGCGCGGGTACTTTTTCGGCTTATCGTCGCCCTCTGTGGCGGCTAGCACCGTCACACGGATGTCTTCGCCCAGGTCAAAGGCAGCCGGGCACACCAGGTTGCCCACGTTCTCAATGAAGAGCAGGTCCACACCGGTCAGGTCGATGTGGTCGAGCGCCTGCAGGATCATCTGGGCCTCTATGTGGCACATGCCGCCGGTCACGATCTGTAAGGCGTTGATGCCGACTTCTTTCATGCGCACAGCATCGCGGTCTGTTTCCGGGTCGCCCACCAGAACGGCCATGTTGAGCTTGTTGCGTAGGCGCATGCCCGTCTCCTGAATCAGGGTGGTCTTGCCGCTTCCAGGTGAGGAGCACACGTTGATGACCAGCACATCTGGGAGTCTGTCGCGGATGGCCTTGGCTACAAAATCGTTTGCCTTCAGCAGGTTCAAGGTGGTGTTGTCACACTGCACCGCCCCTACGGGCATTCGGTTGCTTTTAGGTATGGAGGATGTACTCATATCGTTATACTTTATGTCCTTTAGTTAATTCTCTAAAAACTCAACCCGGCTGATTTGCAGTTCTTCCCCCTGCACAATGTTTTTGGAGGGGGTGCCACATTCACACACAAACTTGTGCCGCTTTACTTCAAAATCTTTATCGCAGGCAGCGCAGTGGGCAATGATGGGCAGAAGCAACACTTCCAGTTCAACATTTGCCAGATCAGGTTCCTCCATGATCAGCGCCTCAAAAGCATTCTGAATCAGGATCGGTTGAATGTTGCTCAGCAGCCCAGCCTCTATCTGCACCTTCGTGATCCGCTCAAACTTGTCAGGGTAGGTTTCTTGTAGCGTTTCAAACATGTTCCGTACGATCGAAATTTCGTGCATGGCCTCTCCTTATTTTTCTATCACCACAGCGGGCTCAGGAAGAATTTCTTCTAATGTTTCTTCAGATGGAGCTTCCGGAGTTACGGCGGCTTTCCTGGCTGCACCCTTTGCTCTTACTTCTTTTTTCGCGTGTTTTGTACCGGAACGCTTCGGCTGTTCCTTCGAAACCGGTTCCACCTCCCCTTTAGTTAGCTCTGCAACCTGCTCCTCCTCCGGCTCACTCTCGTCCAGCCCTTGCTTATACCTTGTAAACTGCCAGCATAGCTGCCCGATGGCACTCAGCCAATCGTATAGCTGGGCGCCCTGGTCTCCCATCGCCCGGATGAGGACAGCGTTGGGCGCGCGCTGCGTAAAACCGAAGGTAAATGCCTCGTGCTGCGTAGCCAGCACCTCATCGAGCTCCGCCTTCAGCTCCGTGGCAAACGGGGAAACATAGATCAAAGTAGCCTGATGGGTATAACCTCCCTCATAAAACAAGATGGAGTCAAGCGGCTGGCAACCGGGCTCCAGCAACTGGTTATCCAACAGAACGAGCTTTTTGTTGCAGTATACCTTGGTGACACTGTGCAGGCGCGTGAATTGAAACGACTCCCCCGAATACACGCGCCCTGAACCAATGATGTCCCCCCAGATCAGCGTGGCACTATCATCCAGGTAAATCTCATTGTAAGTTTTAAAATCGGACTTTGCGAAAGGAATGATGGGGTGCGGGATAAACTTATAGATGCCATCTTTTTTTACCTGCACATGCGTTCTCTGAGTCGCCCCCTTCTCCATCGGGTGGAGCTTGCCGAACGATTGGGTGAATAGCTTAAGATGCGCTCCTTCCTGCACATTTACCGTGATATCAATCTCATCACCCTCCATAATACCCGGAGAAGAACTCATCAGGATGAGCTCCAGGTGCTCGTGCAAATGCCGCGAGCCATAATGGATCACTTTATAGGGCACAGTATAGCTGCTTTCTTTTAGTAGC
Organism: Pontibacter sp. HJ8; assembly: GCF_054824225.1. NCBI lineage: Bacteria > Pseudomonadati > Bacteroidota > Cytophagia > Cytophagales > Hymenobacteraceae > Pontibacter > Pontibacter sp. HJ8. Next base: position 16,250 of record NZ_JSYF01000023.1, on the reverse strand, counting down.
GTATGCTTCCCTTCCTTCTCCGCATCAATCCTGATCGTACTTTTAAGCATGCGCTTCTGATTTCTCTAGTAAAGCATATGTCTTGATCCAGTTGATCACCTCATCGAGGCCTTCGAGCTTCATCAGGTTTGTGAAGATGAACGGCCGCTCACCGCGCATTTTCTTCGAGTCCCGCTCCATCACGCCCAGGTCAGCATTCACATAAGGCGCCAGGTCGGTCTTGTTGATGATGAGCAAATCGGAGCGGGTGATGCCGGGTCCACCTTTGCGGGGCATCTTGTCGCCTTCGGCCACGTCGATTACGAAGATGGTCACATCGGCCAGATCCGGGCTGTAGGTAGCTGACAGGTTATCGCCGCCGCTCTCGATAAATACAATTTCGGTATCGGGATGGCGCTCTACCAGTTCCTCCACGGCCTCTATGTTCATGGAGGCATCCTCACGGATGGCGGTGTGCGGACATCCGCCCGTCTCCACGCCCATGATCCGGTCAGCGGGCAGGCTGGAGTTCTTGATCAGAAAGTCAGCATCCTCGCGGGTATAGATGTCGTTGGTCACCACGCAGATGCTGTACTCCTCTCCCATCTTACGCGTCAATCTTTCGATCAAAGCCGTTTTCCCAGAGCCAACCGGCCCTGCCACCCCTATTCTTACATGTTTCTTTGGCATAAAGTATCTGGTTAGGTATGCTATTTCTTTAGGAAATGTATAGTCTTGTATATTGCTTCTCGTGCTGCATGCAGCGGATGTCCTGCCCGATGCAACACAGCCCGATCATATCCTCCTCCAGGTCTTCCTGCTCTTCCACCAACTGTTTGATGGTAGGTTGCAGGTCAAAGAGAATCTTCTGGGCGTCGTTCTGGCTGATGGGTACCAGCTTGGCGCAGTTGGTCACGATGCCGTTCAGCAGGTTATAGTACAGGGCAAGTAAGGCCTCTTTTAAAGTGATGCCGTGGGCATGGGCAAACATGGCAAAGGCGATCGCATAATGCCCGTGCAGCTTACCTTCCTGAATGTTCTTCAGGTAGTTACTACAGCGCTTCACCGGGTGCAGGCCCTGCGTGAGCTTCAAGAAACGGATCGCCAGCTTCTTGCTGGCATTCCGAATCTCAAAAGGTCCTTTGAGCGCAGTGATCAGTTCGTCCAGCTTTTGCAGCTCCCGTGCCGGCTCTTTCTCCTCGAGCAGCTTCCAGGTCAGCTGCAAAAATGCCGCATCGTTATAGTAAATATTATGACGCAGCATGTTTTTGGCATACACAGCAGCCGAAGGCGTGTCCTTCACAATGCCCTGGCTCACGTACGACTCCAAACCATAGGATTGCGTGAAGCTTCCGATCGGAAACATGGAGTCGTTGATCTGGAGCAGGGTTAACAATGGCTGCATCGCTGTTCTTTACTTAATGGTTATTTTTCTGCTGTAGTTGTTTTCATGCCGGCGCACGCGCAGCGCATGCGTTTTTAAAAGTTTGCGCACCTCCCGCCGCGGCTCGTACCCCGAACGCTCCAGCAACCTGTACAGCGGATGCTCGAACTCCACCAGCACCTCTGCCGACTCGTTGATGGAGATGGGGATGTGCTTGTTGCCGATCTCAAAACACACGGTAGCCATATCTTTAAAATTATCGGGCTTGAAGACAATGCACTCGCAAGGGAGTATGTTAACCACAATTGCCCGCTCCTCGTCCAGGTATAGAATGTCACCATCTTCCAGTGGCAACGTGTCTTTGCGTATACCTACCTCCTGCCCGCCACGGGTTCGCTTCCGAAGCGTAGTTTTCCCCGTGTCAAACCAATCCAGATCCAAGAAATCAACCGGCAAATTGCCAATTGAGGTACCGGACAGGTTTCCAACTATCTTCTCTACTAGTAGCATATTTATAAGCGTGCAACCGGTACAGGTATAGCCTGGCCGGTAGCACGCTTTTTAGAGTTTAAAACAGGAAGTAGCGCTGTGCCATGGGTAAAACTTTCATGGGCTCACAGGTTAGCACCTGGCCATCCGCTGTGACCACAAAAGTTTCCGGATTCACCTCCAGCTTCGGCGTGGCATTGTTATGGATCATGTCTTTCTTGGTGACTGTACGACATCCTTTCACGGGCAATACGCCTTTGGCCAGACCCAGGCGATTGATGTTGCCGTTCTCCAGCGAGATACCGGAAACGAAGTTGAAGCCGTTCCTCTGGGCTGCCTTACCGCTATAACCATACATAGGGCGGTAGAAGAGAGGCTGCGGCAGGGAAATGGCTCCGTTCGGGTCACCCATGCGGGCACCCACAGCCATCCCATTTTTAAAAATAATTTCCGGCTTCACACCAAACAGGCCTGGGTCCCACAGCACCAAGTCAGCGTACTTGCCTACTTCAATAGAGCCCACATACCCGCCTATACCATGGGTTATGGCCGGGTTAATGGTATACTTGGCGATATAGCGCTTCACGCGGTAGTTGTCATTGTCTTTTCCTTTGTCCTCCTGAAGCGGGCCGCGCTGTAGTTTCATTTTATGCGCCGTCTGCCAGGTTCGTAGAATGGTTTCACTAATCCGGCCCATGGCCTGGCTGTCAGACGACATGATGCTGAGGACGCCCATGTCCTGCAAGATGTCCTCGGCCGCAATGGTTGTCGGACGGATGCGGGATTCGGCAAAGGCCACGTCCTCGGGTATGCTCTTGTCCAGGTGGTGCACCGCCATCAGCATGTCCAGGTGTTCATCCACCGTGTTGACGGTATATGGCTTAGTCGGGTTGGTGGAGGCCGGCAGCACGTTCGGGTACATGGCAATCTTGATGATGTCCGGCGCGTGACCACCACCGGCACCCTCTGTGTGGTAAGAATGGATGGCCCGGCCATTGATGGCCCTCACTGTATCTTCCAGGAAGCCCGACTCGTTCAGGCTGTCCGCGTGAAGCGCCACCTGAACGTCATACTTGTCTGCCACCTGCAGGGCGATATCGATAGCCGATGGCGTGGCACCCCAGTCTTCGTGGAGTTTCAAGCCAAGGGCGCCAGCCTCAATGGGCTCTGCAGCCGCTTTGAAGGAGGAGGTGTTGCCTTTGCCCGTGAAGCCCAGGTTCATTGGGGTATTCTCAGAAGCCTCCAGCATGCGCTCTATCCACCACTTGCCCGGCGTTACGGTGGTGGCCAGTGTGCCGTCCGAAGGCCCTGTACCACCACCGATCAAGGTTGTAACGCCACTGTAAAGCGCTACCCCTATCTGCTCCGGTACGATGAAGTGAATGTGGGTATCAATAGCTCCTGCCGTGATGATCTTACCCGCACAAGCCTGCACTTCAGTAGCTGCGCCTATGATCATACCTTTGGTTACCCCCTGCTGGGTATCCGGGTTACCGGCCTTTCCTATACCTACTATTTTGCCATTCTTGATACCGATATCAGCCTTCACGATGCCCCAGTGGTCGATAATCATGGCATTAGTCAGAACCAGATCCAGCACTTCGTCCTGTGATGCAAAAGCGGATTGGCCCATGCCATCGCGAATGGTTTTGCCGCCCCCGAACTTGTTTTCGTCCCCATAAACGTTAAAATCTTTTTCAATCTGGATGAACAGTTCTGTATCTGCCAGGCGCACTTTGTCGCCCGTGGTTGGGCCAAAGAGAGCAGCATAGCGGTCGCGTGGTATGAATAATTCCCCATCTACATATTTCACTGAAGAAGAGTCAGCTCCTAATGCATCGAAGCCAAGCAGCGAAAGCCCGGCAGTAGAAAGCCCTACCACCTTGATCCATTCGCGTCTATTCCAATTTCCCATGGTTTCCAGATTAAATAATTCTGCTATTTTTTTCTTCTCTTAGGTGTCCCTGAAGCACCAGCGCCTTTGTATCCTTGCTTCTGCGCGCTTTGGAGTGCTTTGTCCCGCACGTCCTTCTTCGACACATCCCCTTCGGTCAGGTTATTAAAACCATGGATCAGTTTGTTGCCGGCAAACTCCACCAGATAGACTGCTTTCTTCTCGCCCGGCTCAAAGCGCACGGCGGTGCTTGCCGGAATGTTGAGCCGCATGCCTATGGCAGCCGCCCGGTCAAAATCCAGCGCTTTGTTCGCTTCAAAGAAATGATAATGAGAGCCTACCTGTATAGGACGGTCTCCCGTGTTGGCTACGGTTACACGCACGACTTTACGCTTGTCATTGGCCTTAATCTCCCCCTTTTGGATTATATATTCACCTGGTCTCATAATAATAGGATAAGTTTTTTGTTGTTTTTGATGTGGACTAGCGGATAGGATTGTCAACCGTGATGAGCTTCATTCCATCCGGAAATGTCGCTTCAATCTGCACAAAGTGTAACATATCGGGCACGCCTTCCATCACCTGGTCTTTTTTCAGTAGTTGGGCGCCATATTTCATGAGTTCAGCAACAGGCTTCTTCCCATCACGGGCTTCCTCCATCAAAATGCTGCAGATGTAGGCCACGGATTCGGGGTAGTTAAGCTTCACACCTCTCTTTAACCTTTGTGCGGCGAGTTCGCCTGCCATGTGAAGCAACAGTTTTTCAGTTTCAACTGGGGTTAGGTGCATATAACTGGTGGTAAAAATGAATGATTACAGAAACACTTGAAATTGAAGGAAAACTCACCTTTCCGGTCGTCTATAGTCGTCAACCAGGTCTGTTGCGCAATACACCAGCCCACGTGCATATTGGAAAGATGCCATGGCATGAGGGGACTTGATGATGAAGTTGCTGTCTATGCCCCAATCGTCAGCGTCTTGCTGGGGGGCATCCATACTTTTGAGGCTATAAGCGGTGAAAGGCTGCACGCTTGATGTGCAAGGGTTATAGTTGATCACACGTGCCCATACCTGGTTCCGGGGCATGAGCCGGACATAGTGATCCTCCTTGTTCTTAATGTTTATTTTAATTCCCTTGTTGAAATCAGGGGTATTTTGCGCGCAGACAGGTAATATATTGATGAGGCTACTACTTAAAGCGAGCAGGAGTTTGCTTGTAAACTTTCCGCACATACTATCATCACTTTAATGTAGTATTCCAAAATACAATCGCAGCCAATCGTAACGTAATGTGATCTGTAATGCAGGATGCTTCCTGTAAAAGGAGGAAATTTACATCAAGTATTTGCAGTATTATACGCTTTCCTGGTGAGGCGACCTTTTTCAGGCCAGTTAGGTGTGCCCTGTCCTTCTAAAGGACATATCTTCTGAGTCTTTAATTTGTAGAAGGCAATCACAGGCTGTTCAGCCAGAAGCAGGTGCTAGCGCTGCCATCCACGCGCTAAAGTTTATGTAACCGCCTCATGCTGAGATTTTACGCTTACAATAGCACTAAAGTTAGACGCAGTTTAATTTATTTTCAGCTTTTCATGTTGCTATACATCCGCCTCTACCCTGCATCATAAATCAATTATAGTCAGCAACCCGTTCTGCCTATTGCACTTCATACAGATTTTGAATCGCTTCCGAATGAAATAAAGCCCTGTGGTATCGAGCCCATTCAAGAAAACTCATAAGGGTACCAGAAAAAATGGTAGGATAATCCTACAAGGATCGTCTTTTACATACTGCCTTCTTCCTGAATCAGTCTTTTTGTATGCCATTTTTTAACTGTGCTGATTGCGAGGATTTTCCAAAAACGCTCCTCCAGGTTGTCATTTCATCAACTCGCAGCATACCCATACGTTTAAATTACAGCACTCTTTTTCAATAAAGTATGCCGAAACTATCGAAAATCTACAGAAGCCAGACTCTTGAACAGGTAGCCAGGATACCCTCCATTTTAATGTTAGTAGCCAACGCTTGCCTGGTGGCTCGGAAAAAGAAAACAAGCTGAAGTTATCAAATCCAAGCTCAACTATGGAAAATAAATATGGCACCGGCAAAAAACGTATCCTGACTCTGGGCAGGAATCCTACCCTGCTGGAATTTGCCAGGCTCATAGATCAGCCTCGCTTTGACTTTAATCTAATCGGAACACAGTGATCAAGATACGGGACTAAAAACCAGGTTCGAGCAATGCGAGAAGTTACCGAAGAAGACAGGGCAACGACGCCAGAAGAGGAGTTTCATCTGCCCGGTCTCTCCATTCTGCGCGATGCCGTACAAAACGCTTCCAGGAAAGTACCCCCGCGCAATAAGCTCCAGCAGGATGGCATCGCCGGGCTGACCACTGCCGTCAGCAGCCTGCCGGATGGCATGGCAAACGGGCTATTGGCAGGTGTTAACCCCATCTACGGGCTCTACGCCTGTATAGCAGGCCCTGTTGTGGGGGGACTTTTTTCCAGTACCCAGTTGATGATGATAACTGCTACAAGTGCTTCGGCCATCATGGCGGGCCAGACCATCAGTAGCATGCCTGCGGAAGAGCGGGAGCAGGTATTCTTCCTGCTGGTGGTACTGATTGGCGTTTTTCAGGCTGTACTGGGCCTGTTAGGTCAGGGGCGGTTGACCCGATTCGTTTCATTTTCGGTGATGATTGGCTTCCTGACCGGCATTTCGGTCTTACTCATCATGAGCCAACTCCCAACCGTTACCGGCTATGAACCAAGCGGGAATAACAGCATCATCCGTACACTTGATTTGCTGTTGCATGTCGATCAGGTTCATTTGCCTACTTTAGGTATGGCTGCATTAACTATCCTGCTTGCTATCATTTTGCAAAAAACTCCTCTTAAGAAGTTCTTTGCTTTGATTGCCATTGCCATTCCATCGCTCCTTGTTTTTTTATTCAAGCTGGAAGGGGTAAAAGTCGTGCAGGATATAGGTGATATTAGTGGCAGCACGCCGAGCCTTGTCGTACCGCCCTTTTCAGCTATCAGCTTTGAAATTATAACCGGGGCTTTTGCAATAGCCATCGTCATCCTGATACAAGGGGCCGGCGTCAGTCAGAGTGTGCCGAACAAAGACGGGCCCGGAACAAGCACCTCTCGTGATTTCGTAGCTCAAGGGGCAGCAAATATTTCCTGCGGTTTCTTTCAGGGCCTGCCGGTTGGCGGATCATTAGGCACAACGGCCATCAATGTGCTGGCCAGGGCCCAGACCAGATGGGCATCCATTTTCTCCGGACTGTCCATGGCCCTGATCGTTATCGTTTTGTCCAGGCTAGTTGCCCATACCGCCATGCCTTCTCTGGGTGCCATGCTCATACTGGCTGGTATCCGAAGCATCAAACTATCCGATATCGTTTCTACCTGGAATTCCGGGTGGAAATCGTGGCCGGCGTTGCTGGCAGAGGGAGCTACTTTTGGGGCCACCCTGATATTGCCTATACCGACCGCTGTAGGTATAGGCGTGCTCCTCTCTGCCTTCCTTTTTGTGACGCGTTCCTCAACTGAAATCACATTGGTAGAGCTAAAAAAACGGCCTGATGGAAAAATAGAGGAACACAAGCCCCCTAAAACCCTGAAAGGAAACCAGGTGACGGTACTCAATGTGTACGGCAACTTATTCTATGCTGGCGCCAGAACCCTGGAACATTTGTTACCCAAACCAGGCAATGTGCAGAGCCCCGTAGTCATTCTGCGCCTGAGAGGCCGTGCGAGCCTGGGTGCCACCCTGGTTTCTGTTCTGGCCGACTATTCCGCCAAATTGCAGAACGTTAACGGTAAGCTATACCTGACTGGGGTCAGCGAGCAGGTATACGGTGAAGTAGTACACTCTGACAAACTGCGCATAAACGGGCCTGTAAAAGCCTTCAAAGTGACGCCCGTGCTTGGCCTGTCTACACACCATGCGGTTGTGGATGCGGAAGCCTGGCTGCTAGAACGCAAAGCGGAACCTGCTGAGCACTAATCATTTTGGACTACCCGTAGCAGAGAGAACCTTATGAACAGACACCCTGTGCATGAGAGTACTGTAGTATAATCTACCTGATATTCTTGTATTTTTTCAACAAACCATGCACTGACTTACCTGCTCGGTATCAGCAAATGGTAGCTTCTATAGATGAAGCCAGGGCAATTTCATGAGCATCGGTAGGATTATATAGAAATCATCTTGATATTTGAGCCACAATCTTAAATATGAAACTTCTCCTTTGTACCACCTCCCCGCCGCACTTTATTTTGCTTGTAAAGTAACCTCCATCTCCAGGCCTTAGTTGTTTCTCTTTTGGCGTACACTGCTTCCCCTCTTGTTAGGCTGCTAGTCCTGTTGCTCAGGTTGTTTTGCATGCATTTTATTTACAAGGTTTTCCCTTTGAATTTTGCAGCATTTAGAACAATCGAAATAGTGTTTAATTTTTCAAATAAGAAATTCGTTATTCCTGCCATACCGGCAGTTCTATTAGCCATGATCAGTGTGCAGGGCGGTGCGTCCATTGCCAAGCACCTTTTCCCTGTCTTAGGCGCAAGTGGTACAGCTTCATTGCGCATTGGTTTTGCGGCGCTCATCTTACTGGCTGTCTTCAGAACCAACCTTCTCAAACTGAACAGAAAGCAATGGCTATACTGCCTGGCCTACGGCACCTGCTTGGGAGCCATGAATCTGGTGTTTTACTTTGCCATCAAGCGGATACCGCTCGGTCTAGGCGTTACACTGGAGTTCACAGGTCCACTGGTCCTAGCGATGCTGGGCTCCAGGAGGCTGCTTGATTTGCTTTGGGTGCTGCTGGCCTGTTTAGGTATCGTATTGATTGCTCCCTGGCAAAACAACAACGTTGACTTGTTGGGGGCAGCGCTCGCTATAGGGGCCGGTGCCTTATGGGCAGGCTACATCGTGTTAGGCGGCAAGGTGTCCAGGATTATGAAAGGCGGAGACGCGGTAGCCGTCGGGATGCTCTTTGCCGCCGCTTTTGTGGTGCCTTTCGGCGTTTTTAGCGGTGATCTGGCGGCAGTAAACGGGCCCCTGCTGTTAATTGGAGTTGCTGTCGCCCTGTTAACAAGTGCTATTCCGTTTACGCTTGAAATGGGCGCCTTGAGGCAAATCCCACCGAAGACCTTTGGCATTTTGATGAGCTTACACCCGGCCTTTGCCGCCCTTTCCGGTTTGCTTTTCCTGGAAGAGTATTTAAGCCTGACACAATGGATATCCATCCTCTGTGTCATCTCGGCAAGTGTGGGAGCCACCTATTTTTCAAGGAAGGTATAGAGATCGAAAAGTAGTCTTCCAAATTAAATAACTTAGACTTTCATCTCTCACGTCGGACCCCTGTCTGAGGATCCCTTTACAGTATGCTGTCTGAATGCCTGGTAGGTTTCAGTAAAATGGGATTCAAAAGATGTATACACTGGACGTAGTAGTTCTATGATTTGTTAAAGGAAATCAGGACGGTTGATGGCCGTCCTGATATTAATGAATCATTTCTCAGCCTTAAGCTGCAGCTACTTCGCAGTGGCTACCTTTGGTTTTTTATACATCGAAGCTTTCACCAGGGCATACTCGAAGTCGGGTTCATTCAGGGCAGCCAGTTTCTTTTTCATTTCACTTGCTTTGGTACTGTTACCTGCCTTTGCGTGTGCCAAGGCCTGCGCATACAGTACCCGCGGGTGTTGCTGATCTGCCTGCTCCAGCGCCGTGATTGCCTTCTGGTAATCTCCTGCTTCGTAATGAATCATCCCCATTAAAGCATGGTAGCTGTTTACGACATCCGGATTTTCACTGCCATTGACCATTTTCTTATATGCCTCGGCCTTGCTGTTGGCCTGACTGAAATCCTTTGCTTTTGCCGCCAGGACCGCCTCGTCAAACAGGAGCCGCTGATCAAAATTATGAAGAAAAAGCGGCGGCAATTCAGTGTTGCCTTTAAGGGCTCTGTATTCATCAAAGCTTTGCTTCGCCTGCGCTGTGTCCTTCATCTGTGTATAGACCTCTCCTTTACCAAGGTATAGCTGGGCCAGGTAATCCGGGTTTTTATTTTTGTCCAACAGTTGTGCTGCTTTGTCGACAAGCTGTAGAGCATCTTTGTAGCGAGCCTCGTAGAGGTACGTTTGCGCACGTGCCAGCATATTGTCTACTTTACCTACATTGGTTGTAGCCTTACTTTCTGCTTCCTGCAGGGCCTTGCGACTCTCCTCGAGCTTCCCCATTAGCGCCATTGTGTTGCCGGCTTTAGTAAGCGACATGTTGAAGTTTTCAGGATCCAGTTCTGCCGCTTTCCTGAAGTGTTTGATGGCTTCTTCATGCTTCCCCATTTTCACGTACAAATCACCCATCGAATCGTAGGGATTCGCTTCATTGGGTACCAGCCTGATATAATTTTTAAAAGCGGCTTCCGCCTGCGGGTAATCCCCAGTGTAGGTATAGGCGTACCCTAGCTCATTATAGACTGGGGCAAAATTGGGGTCTAAGGACGTGACCTTCCTGTACGACTCTATGGCTTTATCATATAGACTATTCACAAAGTAAAAGGTCCCAAGGTCGTATTGTATGTTTTTATCCTGTGGATAGAGTTGGGCTAACTTGGTAAACATGGCAATGGCCTCTTCAGGCTTGTTGTCAAACTGCGTTTCCATGGAGCTGATCATAAGTTGCTCTCCTTCCGAAACATTTCCTTTCAGGGCAGACGCTTTCTGGATGTGCTCGCGAAAAGACTCCATATCAGGATTTGATGCCATCCCTCCTTCCACTGATGCCATCGCTCTTTCCAAATGTGCTAAAGCAAAGTCAGGATCAAGTGCAAGGGCTTTGTCCAGTACATCTGCAGCTTCCTTAAACTTGTACTGGGTCCTTAGGTTCCTCCCTTGCAGGTACAATTGGCGTGCTTCCTCCGATTTGGTTGTAATTGGCATTTCAGCTTTGCCGCCTTGTTGGGCCTGTGCGGATAGTGTATTGTATGTCAGCAAGCAGATGATGATTGCCATACAGGTTTTGAAGTAAAACATAAACACTTTTTTCATAATGTGACTAAGATAATAGTGTGAGAAAACTATTGATAAGGTGGGAATTGATTAAGCTACCTACAGCAGCCCACAGGGAGCAATTGAGAAGACAAACTTACCCGATACCAGAAGTACAGGAACGTCCTCCGGAAATTGGGATCAAAGAGGAGGGTGATGCGGAACTATCCCTGCTCAAGCAGCCAGCTCCATTTATTTTGGCGGATGATAGGGCACTTTTTATTTTGACAGCATGCAGGTCTAAAGAGGAAAGAAAACAGGTTCGTAGGGTAAACTGCTATGCAACACAGTATTAATAGGAAGCTAACAGTGCCTGTACTCCCCGTCAGTATGTCAAAGCAGGGATATTACTTTCGATAGGTATTAATTTGTGATTAGAGAGTAGCAAAATTCAAAAGTAAGAGCTCTTTTGAAAAGAGGCTGCAAAAAGAGGGAGGAGGAAAAGCTGCCTTAACAAGTACTGGATATACTCATTAATATCAATTAAATTATACTGCTTCTTTATTTTGTTGTTTTATATTTTGATCTGATTCGAAAAGATAAGTATATAAACATAGTGAGATATCCTAAAAGCAGGGTAATCAACCCTCTTATCTGTTTCAACTTCTTAAGCAAAACTTAACGCACTTCCCCTTATACCAACGCAACCAGTACCGGCTGACAGATAATTCAGCTGTTTCGATTCAGTAACCCAACGATAAGATCCAAGTTTCCCGGAATCAGTCAAGCCCTTTTCCTGAGGCACGCTACGGGCAGGAATAATTTGAACTATTTCTTCATAAAACTAAATCACCTCTATACTTCGGATTGAACCACTTCCCTACCCCTTAATTATTAATTTTCTTAACAAATTGACAATGTTACTCTTCACAACCTGATTAACCAAAGCCTGAGATTAATCAGAACCTACTCCTCCACAAGTCGTTTATTTTGTTTTGTACTTTTAAAACTATGAAAACATGTTCCATCACGTAAAAGAATTACAATTCAATGCCCGCGTATCCAAACCGGATCCTCGCTTTGCCACACTTTTGTTAGAGCAATTTGGCGGAGAGAACGGCGAATTAGCGGCTGCTATGCAATATTTCACCCAGGCATTTGCCGCCAAACAGCCTTATCCTGATAAATATGACATGCTCATGGATATTGCCACCGAAGAATTCAGCCACCTGGAGATAGTAGGTGCAACGATACAGATGCTATTGAAAGGGGTGAACGGCGAATTGAAAGATGCTGCCGACCAATCTGAGATTATGGAAGTGCTGAACGGCAAAGCTGCTAAAGAAAATGTGATTCACCAGGCCTTGGTAAATCCTCAGTTTGGCGTGCTTAGTGCCGGAGGTCCGCGCCTAACGAATAGCCAGGGCATTCCCTGGTGCTCTTCATACACCCATTCCAATGGGGACCTGACCGTGGATCTGCGATCGAATATTGCATCCGAGTCAAGAGCGAAACTGGTATACGAATACCTGATGCAATTCACCGATGACCCCTATGTGAAAGAAACCTTGTCGTTCTTAATGACCCGTGAAATTGCCCATTACGAGATGTTCGAAGCGGCTTTGGAATCCATTAAACCGAATTATCCGCCAGGAGTACTGCAAGCCGATCCCCGTTTTACGAACCAGTATTTTAACCTGTCGCAGGGCGAAAGCTTCCGCGGTCCGTGGAACGAAGGCGACATGCCGGTAACTGGAAAAAGCTGGGATTATATAGAAGACCCTATTACACACGTGAAAAATACCGAAGGCCTGCAAGACCAGGAAAAAGGCATAGAAAAGGAGTTGAAGGCTACCGAAAAACTGAATAAAGAGCTGAGCAAAGCCAAAAGTGCGGAAGTAACCGGTGCCCAACCGAAAGGAGTAGCCCAATGGAGTGACTACAACGGTAAAGGGAAAAAATAACCCGGGTACCTGATTAAATAATCTGTCTGGCAGTAGTATCAGCTCACTTAAAAAAGCTGAACCGATCCTATCGCCATGCTTATGGTCAGGTGCTTTTTTAACCCGAAAGGTCAAAATGACAAGGCCCAAAAGAAGGGAACCGTAAAGCAGGTTTACGGTTCCCTTCTTTTGGGCCTTGTTACGTATACGGCATTCTGTTCATGCAACTGGTTCATTAACCCGAATCACTTCTCTTTTGTTGAATCAGAAGGTACAACAAACACCTGTCAGACACGCTGGTAAATTCGGCAAGTCACCTGTGAGCGTAGCATACCTATACTTCTATTTAATTTTTTGTCTTCGCATTCATATTGTCTTAACCTTTTCTCAATCCTGCGCTGCTGTATTCTTGACTTCGGTCTACTCCACTGTAAAGCCCCTCATTCATCGCTAAGGGTATTTATTTTTATTGACACTATTCGAATTCAGATCCGCATTAAAAGGTGTTGCTATACCTTACCGCACGTACGCTATAGCCTCCCATGCTATCGTTGCGTTTGCCTGGGTCTTCTCCTTCATAGCTACAAGCACTGGTCAGCAGCATGCGACAACAGGCCGCAGTTTGTATTAAAATTTCCAGCATACGTACTATAAAGTAGTACAAAGATTCTATAAATAAGCAGCTTCTGGGCAAGTCGTGTAGCCGTTATAGCAGCAAAGACTACGGCTGTGTCTGGCTGGTGATTGTGAAATGGAGAAGGTAGGCCATGTTGTATACCTTTCCGGACGGTGCAGGTGTATAGCAGGGGCTTTACAACAAATTCAGCGCTTTCAGACACACAAAATGCAAGCTGCGTCGTCACTACGGCGAGGGGAAAGGAAGTAACTCCTGTAATCGATAAAAGTATGCATTAACATCAAGAGTGGTTTCATAGCCTCATCACTGCCTCTATAGAATACGCCTCACCAGATCTACTAATATTTCCTATATGGCGATCTACTTTTTTACGAATCTGTTTTTGTGTCTTCTCCTTATTTGTAATAGCAGTGTTGCGCAAAATCAAAAGGTTAGGTTCAACTTAGTAGAGGGCGTGAACGGCGTAACGGTTGGTAAGATCACCGGAATTACCCAGGATCCGCAGGGCTATATGTGGTTTGCCGACCAGACCCAGACCTGTATTACCCGGTTCGATGGTTACCGGATGACCAGTTTCAGAAATGACCCTTCCAATTCCAATTCACTCGGCGGCACCTATCCCGAATGCATCCTGGCTGATTCATCCGGGGTTATCTGGGTTGGCTTTTATGGCATGGGGCTCGACCGGTTTGATCCGGAAACAAACACGTATACCCATTACCGTCATCACCCCGATGATGCGACCAGTCTGAGCAACGACAGTGTGACAGCTGTTCTAATAGATCATACTGGCATCATATGGGTGGGTAACTATGGTGGCCTGGATCGGCTGGACCCAAAAACAGGCAAATTTACGCACTACCGCTACAATGCCAACGATGAAACAAGCCTGAGTCATGACCGGATCAGGTCCCTGTACGAAGACAGCCAGGGAACCCTTTGGATTGGAACAGGGGTTCCTTTTGATCAGGACAAACCGGATGCCGGAGGGCTCAACAGGTATAACAGAGAGACCGGAACATTTACCCGCTACCTGCACGACCCGAACGACTCCAGTAGCCTCATCAACAATAAAGTAAGAGCGATATTTGAGGACAGCAGAGGAACCTTCTGGGTAGGAACGGCCGGCGATGGCCTGCATACCATGGACCGGGCGAAAGGTACTTTTACCCGGCACAGGTATGATCCTGCAAAGCCTGACCAGTTAAGTCGTCCGCCTAAAGGGAGTTATTTCGATCACATCACGTTTATTTCGGAAGACGGCGCCGGCGCTATCTGGATAGGAACCTTTGAGAAAGGAATCGTCCGTTTTGATCCGGTTACCCGGAAAATCACACACTACCACAGCAAGGGAAATGGCGAAAATGGATTTAAAGATGAAAGTGGCTGGACTAGCTATACCTCCCGGGATGGCGTCTTGTGGGTAAGCACCCAACTTAACAATTTATACCGCATTAATCCCTCTCAAAAAGAAATTCCTCATGTGGATGTGGGAACAGGCATCAGCTCATTCCTTGAAGAAGCTCCCGGCATTTTGTGGATGGGATCTGAACAGGGACTTATCCGCTACAACCGCAAAACAAAACAAATCAAGACGCTAAAGATTGACTCCCTCAATCCTGCAAACCTGGTAAGCAATTGGGTAAGCAACCTCTACCGTGACCGGAACGGCCATTTCTGGATCAGTACCTCCAACGGATTAAGCCATTTTGATCCCAAAACTGGAGTCTTTTTTAAGTATCAGCATGACCCCAACAACAGTGAAAGCATCAGCCATGGCCCTGTCAAAACCCTTACAGAGGACAAGGAGGGTAGGTTTTGGGTAGCTACGCAAAGAGGGTTGGACCTGATGGACCCAGGCACAGGTTTGTTCAAACACTTCAGGCATGATCCCGGTGATCCGGCCAGCCTGAGCAACAATTTTGTTACGGATCTAAAAGAAGACAAAGCGGGCAAATTATGGGTGGGTACCTGGTTCGGGGGAGGCATTAACCTGATGAATCGAAGCACCGGCAAATTCAAAAACTACCTTCGAGGCGACAACATTACCTGTATCTCTGAAGACAAAGACAGTACGCTCTGGGTTGGTACAGAGAATGGGCTATACCGGAAAGCCCCTCAATCGGGCCACTTCACGAGATTCATTGGCCCGACCGGCGAAATGGGTACAGCCAACATTGTGTCCATCGTGGAAGACAATGACTGGAATCTTTGGATAGCCACTTATTCAGGTCTTTTCAAACTTAATCCCAAACGAAATGAAGTTAGCAGCTATGGCAAGCGGTATGGCGTCAATACCAGTACGCTCAGCTACCTAAGCGGGTATAAGACCAGTCAAGGCGAGCTGATGTTTGGTGATGGCAAAGGATATTACGCCTTCTTTCCCCATCAGGTAACCCATAACTCCAGGCCCCCCGAAATTTTGATCACTAATTTCAAGATATCAGACAAGTTGGTTGAACCGGCTGCGGGAGGTCCGTTTGATAAGCCATTGGCGCAAATAGACCACATTGACCTTAAGCACAACCAGGATGTATTTTCATTTTCTTTTGTCGGCATACATTACAGCAACCCCGAGGAGAACCGCCATTTTTACATGCTGGAAGGGTATGACAAAGCCTGGCGGGAAGCCAATACAGAAAAAACCGCCTACTATTTCGGTGTACCAGCCGGTGCATACCTCCTCCGGGTGAAGGCAGTCAGCAGCGATGGGCTGTGGGCTGAGAAAACGATAAAGCTAACCATCTCCCCTCCCTGGTGGAATACCTGGTGGGCCTATGGGCTGTATGGATTACTGCTAGTAGCTTGTCTTTGGGGGTTCGTTCACTACCGGTCACGTCAACTCAGGATCGAAAAGCGACATTTGGAGCATAGGGTACTCCTGCGCACAGCAGAGATCTTACGGCAGAAGGAGGAAATTGAGGCC
>NZ_JSYF01000217.1:0-3119 GCF_054824225.1 Pontibacter sp. HJ8 | reverse complement strand
CAGATGCTCATATTCGGCATGGATAAGGAAGTTGCCAAATACCTGCTGCTGCGCGAATACCCGTCCTCCATAGTTGTTGAAATTCATTCGCTGGTACCTTTGGAAATGGTATACACCGCCTATACCTAGCCAGAAGGTCTCTGTTGCCTTATAGCCAACTACCGGCAGCAGGGAGATGTTGGTAAAAGTGCCAAACTGCAGGCCAAAACTTCCACCCCAGAACATGCGGTCCTTGAATGTTTGCTCTTCCTCCTCTTCGGGCTTTACCACCTGCGGCCTGATTACCTCCGGCTGTGGTTGAACAACCCTGGGTTGATGTTGAGGCTGTTGCTGTGGCTGAGCAGGCGGTCCGGCAGGCAGTTCACGCTTACGGCGAACCGTGTCCGGCTCCGTCTGGGCAAAAGCCGTTGAAGCAGCCAGCAAAAACAGTAGCAGGAATGTCAATACGCGGGGCAATCGTAGCTGCTGTGGCATAGCTTTTATATACTAGATTAACGCGAAAAGTATTAAACCATTTCGGTAGCGTACATTTTTTTGCGTAGCTCCTTTATGTTAGCGTCCGACAGGTATTCTTCATACCCCATGCGCTTGTCGATGATGCCATTCGGCGTCAGCTCGATAATACGGTTGGCGATCGTGTCCACGAATTGCAAGTCATGCGAGGAGAACAGGATCGTGCCGTTGAAATCTTTCAGGGCATTGTTCAGGGCCGTGATCGACTCCAGGTCCAGGTGGTTGGTTGGCTCATCGAGCACCAATACGTTACCGGACTGCAGCATCATCTTGGAGAACATACAACGCACTTTCTCACCTCCCGACAATACGTTTGCTTTTTTGAGCGACTCTTCACCCGAGAAAAGCATGCGACCCAGGAAACCCCGGATAAAGCTTTCGTCTTTCTCCACAGAGTACTGGCGCAGCCAGTCGACCAGGTTCAGATCGGTATTGAAAAACTCCGTGTTATCTTTCGGGAAATAGGCAGTGTTGGTGGTGGTGCCCCACTTGAATTCGCCCTTATCGGGTTGCTTTTCGCCTGCCAGCACTTCAAAGAAAGTGGAAGCAGCCAGGTCATTGCGGCCGATCACCGCAATCTTGTCGCCTTTGTCCATCATGAACGTGATGCCGCTGAAGATGGTGTTGCCGTCAAGTGACTTAGCCAGGTTTTCTACGTTGAGGATCTGGTTTCCGGCTTCGCGCTCCGGCTTGAAGGCGATGTAAGGATATTTACGTGACGAAGGCTTGATGTCTTCCACAGTCAGTTTCTCCAGCAACTTGGCACGGGAGGTAGCCTGCTTGGATTTGGAGGCGTTGGCACTGAAGCGGCGAATGAATTCTTCCAGTTCTTTGCGCTTGTCTTCGGTTTTCTTGTTAGAGTCAGTGCGCTGTCGGAGCGCCAGCTGGCTGGACTCATACCAGAAGCTATAGTTACCGGCAAACATTTGGATCTTACCAAAGTCAATGTCGGCTACGTGCGTGCACACAGCATCCAGGAAGTGACGGTCGTGCGATACGACGATCACGGTGTTCTGGAAATTGTCGAGGAAGTTCTCAAGCCACATGATCGACTCGGCGTCCAGGTGGTTGGTCGGTTCGTCGAGCAGCAGGATACCCGGGTTGCCGAAGAGCGCCTGCGACAGGAGCACGCGTACTTTTTCGCTACCGCTCAGGTCCTTCATCAGGGAGTAATGCAGGTCTTCGCCTATACCCAGTCCGCTCAATAATTCAGCCGCCTCATACTCCGCGTTCCAGCCTTCCATGTCGGCAAATTCGCCTTCCAGTTCAGCGGCGCGCAAGCCATCTTCTTCGTTGAAGTCGGGCTTGGCATAAATAGCGTCTTTTTCCTGCATGATGTCAAACAGGCGCTTGTGGCCCATGATCACCGTTTGCAGTACCGGGTATTCATCGTACTCAAAGTGGTTCTGCTTGAGGACCGCCAGGCGCATGTTAGCCGGTATATCAACAGTACCAGTGTTAGGCTCTATCTCGCCGGAGAGTATTTTCAGGAAAGTAGACTTACCCGCACCGTTGGCTCCAATAAGGCCATAGCAGTTGCCGGGCATAAACTTGATGGTTACATCTTCAAACAGAGTACGCTTGCCATAGGACAGGCTTACATTGCTGGTACTAATCATAGATCGCTTGAAATGAGTATTTAAAATGATTATGGCGCAAAACTACGAAATAAAAATCGGCTTTGTCCAAATTGCTAATAACCAGTGAGCTAAGGAAATAGAAAGAGTTTGTTAATCCCTTTGAAATGAATGGTTTCTGTGTGGGCTTCAAAAAAATTATGCCTCAAATCACAACGCCACGCTAGCTTCTCTAGTATATTGATTTAATAATATAAAGCAGTTTGCCGCTGGCTCGCTGGTTCTAAATAGTAACCAATCGTTGAGGTAATCTGTTCATTTTAACCAGTTTGAATTAAAAAAACTTCTACATATGGCACTTTCGAGAATAACGTATCAGAATGTCTCTATCAAGTATGGTATTTTTGTAGGTATAGCGCACATCCTTTACTTCCTGCTGATGCGCCTGTTGGATTTACAGAACCGGGTGGAATTATCTTTCCTGAGCGCTATCTTCCTGATCATAGGTATAGCAGTGGCCATTGCTAATTTCAAACGCGCGAAAGGCGGTAACCTCAACTATTTTCAGGGTCTGGCGATCGGTGCTACCACGGGAGTGGTTTCCTCAACTATTCTGGCTTTGTTTCTGATCGTCTATGTCACCGTGATTGACCCGGTATACCTGTCCAGCCTGCAGTCCAGCTCTGTGTTCCCGATCAGTTTGTCGGTGCTCTCCCTGTTTGTGCTCACGATCATCTATGGTTCCATACCTGGCTTTCTTATTGCTTTTGTGGCCATGCAGTGGTTCAAGCGGGCTGATCATGCCATGCCGGGACGGATATAAATCCTAGGTCCTGATAAAATTGCTCTAAGAAGCTAAACCCCCCGACGGCGTTATGGAAAAAATCGGCTTGAAGTACGGCATCTTCACAGCACTGAGCCTGATAGCTTACTTCCTGCTTATGAAGCTCATCGGGCTGGAACGTATCATCGAACTCCGGTTTTTGAATGGTGTGATCATGGCTATTGGAGTAACGCTCGCTATCCGGG
>NZ_JSYF01000216.1:0-12997 GCF_054824225.1 Pontibacter sp. HJ8 | reverse complement strand
CTATACCTGGAACAGCAGCTACGCCAGTTACAAACTGGCCTCATGTTCCACCACAAGTTACCGTTTCGCTCAAACTTGCGGTATACAGGAACCTGGTTAAGCCGAAAGCACAGAAGGTACGAGCTACAAGCCCGCACCAGCAGGAAAACCCGGTCAGAAAGGAATAATTACAACAGAGAAATCACTTACTGATCTGGCTAATCACAAAGCGCTCCTGGTGATGCTGTTCATACAGCGCGTGGATCATCCCGTCTTTCAGACCAACAGCAGGGACAAGCATGCTTTCCAGCTTAGCCCACCTCATAGCCGATAAGTAAATTTCAGCAGCCGGCAGGATCACATCCGCTCGGTCCGGGTTGAGGAGGAGCTCGGTGATGCGTTCTTCCATGGTCATGGCCGCTACCCGGGCAACGATCTCTTCTATCTGTTTCCGGAAGATCGGCTTGCCCATTATTTTACCGGAAAGGTCAAAAATCTTGTTGATGTTACCGCCCGTACCAATGGCACGCGTAACCTGGTATTTGCGGGCGTTCTCCTCTATCCAGACGCGCATGTTGTTCCAAAGCTCCTGCGAATCGACCCCGTGCATGTGGCGGATGGAGCCCTGCTCAAAGGAATGGGAAGCCATTTTTTCGCGGTTCACATAGACGTTAAATTCCGTACTACCGCCGCCTACGTCAATGTGCAGGTAGTTGCGCTCATCCAGAAAATTAACAATTACTTTGTTGATCAGATCGGCCTCTGCTTCCCCGTCGATCACTTGTATTTCCATACCGATTGCCTGCCGTACCCGATCCATTACCTCCGGTGCATTGAGAGAAGTTCGCATGGCCGAGGTGGCGCATATCATGAAGTGGTCCACATCGTGCACATCCAGCAAGAGCTGGAAGGCGTGAAGTAGCTTGATGAATTTCTGAATCTTTACTTCACTGATATACCCGGCACTGAAAACATCCTCACCAAAGCGTATCGCATAGCGGATGTATTCGACTCTTTTAAAAATAACATTTCCGTTTTGGTTCAGTACGCTGGAGATCTGGCATCGGACCGCGTTTGAACCTATATCAATGGCAGCTAGCTTCAAAAATTTCTGGAGTAAGAGCGTTCAACATTTTCTGTTACCCAAATATAGGGATAAATGCTGTACGCAGAAATCACAGGAACTATAGTTTTTGTTGATCAGAAAAGTGGCGGGATTTCAATCAGCCGCCTGGATCCAACCCAGGCGGCCATCTTGCTGCCGCACCAACAGGTAGGCCCCATAGGTAGCCACAACAGGTATAGCAGTACCCGATGGGAGGCTGTCCATGGGGGAAGCCTGCGGGTCCGCATCGTCCAGCAGGGGCAGATCCTGCTTCAGTTTTTTGATTGTGATCGGTTTGCTTATACCTTCGACCAGCGTGCTCAGGACATAGGCCTCCGAGTTGTCGGGCAGGCGCACCCGGTACCAGTTATCTGCGCCACCCGTTACCAGCAGTGGCGTATACCTTTTCAGGGTTTTGTACACAGCTGATTTTGGCGAAGGCTGCACCCGCAGGTTGGCCATTTTGGAAGCTACGCGCACCCAGTTGCCGATGTGCGTGGCATCTACTTTCACCGTCGGAACAGGGAGGGCAGATGCATGCAGGTAGGGGTAGGGATTGGTAGCGCCGCGGCCATAACGGTATATCCCAAAATGCAGGTGCGGGCCGGTACCTTTCGCATTGCCGGTGTTGCCTACGAGTCCCAGGGTGTCGCCTACTGCTACGCGTTGACCTGCCGTTACCAGTTGCTGGTCAAGGTGCGCGTAATACAGGTTCTGTCCGTGGTTCATGTCCGAGAGCCATACAACTTTCCCGCCTTTGGGCGATTCACCTACACGGGATACGGTACCTTCCACAGAGGCGATGACGGGTGTGCCCCGTGGTGCAAAAATATCGATGCCCTCGTGGAGCCTGGCACCGGCATCGCGCGGGTCGCCCCAGATGCTGGCAATGTGGCGGCTGTTCTTGCCAGGTATAGGAAACACCAGTGTCGGCTGTGCCTGAATGGTGATGGTATACTGTCCGCTGCGCAGCAGTTCGGGCTGTACCCGCACGATGTAAGGCAGGTCTTCCTCTACCACATAACTCAGGGTAGTGGAAGTAGAATCGGCGTAAGCAACACGCTTGGGGGTATGGGCAAGATCGACGGAAGTCTCAAACAGATCCATAAAAACGCGGATGTTCTGGCGAGCTTTCATCTCCAAGTTCACCACGATCTTTTCACCGCGCTTAGCTTCCACCTGGTAACCGAGTGCCTTTGGTTTGTCCGCCGGGAAATAGCCTGTTTCCTTGAAGGGTAGCGTAACCGGATGGGTATTTTGCAAGGACAGCTCTCCCGCTGCCAGCCAGTCCTGCCCGATGGCCGTTTCGTCCAGTTTGGCACTCTTCAGGGAAGACGCATAGCGTTCATAGGGTGTCTCTTTCTTAAAAACCCCGCGCAGCGTCTCCCGGCTGCCACAGCCTGACAGCAGAGCAACAGCTAAGATAAAAGCGACCAGCTGATAATAACCTGACTTCCTGATGTTCATGTTTTCTCTTTTCCTGAATTGGAGTATGCAACTGTATCTTATACAAAATTTAGACCCCTATTGATTCCTTTGAATTGACCGTGAGTTATTTAAGGTATAGGCTGTTGGATTTGGCTCTTGTTAAACAGACAGATTTGGTACACGTACAAGAATGGGTATACCAACGGGATTTTACCAGTGAAGAAGAACAGCACACGCACCAAATGGCGGAACAGGCGCAGAAAAGTAGCTAAAAAGCTGCTGCCCCTGTTTGCACCGCTTATCCTTTCACCGTTTGCTTCACAGGCAGCAGGTAAATATGTTTCCGTAGACAAAAAATCAAAAGGCCGCATTGGTACCCTGAAGATCATGCGTTTCGAGCAGGTGTCTTTTGACCTCTACAACCAAATGAACCTGAATGCGGTGGATCTGCGCTATGAAGTGTTCAACAAAGCCCTGATGGGCTACTACAGCCTGAAGCACGAAGGGCGATTATCGGAAAAAGGCATCCTGACCATTGTGGATTTTACCAAATCTTCTAACGAGAAAAGGCTGTGGGTGCTGGACCTGGAAAACAAGGAAGTGCTGCATAACACCTATGTGGCACACGGCCGAAATTCAGGGGAAGAGTTTGCCGAAAGCTTCTCCAACGACGATAAATCCTTTATGAGCAGCATCGGCTTCTACGTGACAGAGGGTATTTACTACGGCAAGCACGGCAAATCGCTGAAGCTGGAAGGGGTGGATGAAAATTTCAACACCAATGCCCTGGACCGCTGCATTGTCATGCACGGGGCAGAGTATGCGTCAGAAAGTTTCATTGAGCAATACGGGCGTCTGGGCCGTAGCCTGGGTTGTCCGGCGCTGCCCATGGGGGAGCACGAAGGCATCATCGATGCGGTGAAAGGCCAAACCACCCTCTACATACATGCTTCGGATGACGCCTATACCTCCCATTACCTGGACCATGCCAATGCCATGGCCGGCTTTGTAGAAGACGAGCAGCCTAGTCCAGTGCCTCCGGTTGGGCCTTCCATTTGATGCCGCAGCCTACGCTGGGTTTCTGATCCGAACTTACCTGCTGGCCCGACAGGAGGGTATCCAGCGCCAGGCGAAGGTCTCGCCCTGTAACAGGCTCTTCACTGCGGGGACTGGCGTTATCAAATTGTCCGTGATAAGCCAGGCGCATGTTCCGGTCAAACACATAGAACTCCGGGGTCTGGGCAGCCTGGTACGTGCGGGCCACCTGCTGCGTCTGGTCGTAGAGGTACGGGAACGGGAAAGCTTTTTCGAAGGTCAGCGCTTTCATCTGTTTCGGGCCATCCTCGGGTGTTGCTTCTGCGTCATTTGCACTGATCGCTACAAACTTCACACCCTTCTGCTGGTATTCGTTTGCCACTGTTAGCAGTTCATCCAGGATGTGCTTTACGTAAGGGCAGTGGTTGCACAGGAACATGATGACGGTAGCTTTGGTAGACGCGACATCCTGTAACGAGACCAGCTTATCCGAAACCGTATCGAGCAAAGCAAAGTTGGGCGCTGCTGTGCCCAGGGGTAATGCAGAGGAAGATAAAGCCATGGTTCTCTCTTTAGTTGTGGTAAGGAGGACAGGTATACCTGTTTCGAGAACTAATATAAGATTTATCCGGAATATAAAAAACAGAAAATCAGCAACCTGCCTGCGCCCTGTTTCAGGAAGGATGTGCGGTTGCTGATTTTCTGTTTTCAGCTATCTGCCATATAACTGTATTTCCTTGCGGAGCTTGCGGGCTGTCGTTTTGGTGAACAAACCCCGCTCCAGGCGCCAGAGCCAGTTGCCGTTGGCCGTGGAAGGTTTGTTCATGATGGCCTCCTTGCCCAACCCCAGGATATCCTGTATCGGCAGCACCACCAGTTGCGCCACCGACATATACGCCAGCCTTGCCATCACTTCACTCACATTCTGTTTGGTCAGCTGCTGCGCACTGTACTCGCTGAGCCGTTTGCGGTCTTCCTTGCTGGCGTCCTGCTCATACCAGGCCCGTGCCGTGCTGTTGTCGTGCGTGCCGGTATACACAATGGTGTTCGGGATGTGGTTGTGGGGTGCGTAGAGACTATGCGGCAGGTCATCTCCGAAGGCAAAGAGCAGCACCCGCATTCCGGGCAGGTTGAACTGCGCCATCAGGTCCCGCACCGGCTGGTCGATCTCTCCAAGGTCTTCTGCTATGATGGGCATGTGCGGAAATATCTCCTGCACCACGGTGAGCAGTTCAGCACCGGGCGTTTTTACCCATTTGCCGTGGATGGCTGTTTCTTCACCTGCCGGCACTTCCCAATAAGCCGAGAAAGCCCGGAAATGGTCGAGGCGCAGCAAACCGAACAACTGCAGGTTATGCGCAATGCGCTTGACCCACCAGTCGAAGTTATCCTGCTGCAGTACCTTCCAGTCAAAGACCGGTGTGCCCCAGAGTTGCCCTGTTTTGCTGAAGTAATCGGGCGGCACACCCGACACAGCCGTCGGCATGCCGCTCCTGTCCAGTTTGAAGAGGTGCGGGTGTGACCATACATCTGCGCTGTCGTGGCTGACATAAAACGGCATGTCGCCAATGAAGCTGATTTCTTTTGAATGGCAGTAGGCTTTGAGCTTTTCCCACTGCTGGTAGAACAGAAATTGCAGAAATGCTTCGCACTCGATCTCCTCCGACAGATCAGCCGCCAGTTCTTCCACCGCCTCCCGTTGCCTGTTCTTGATCTTCGCCGGCCACTGCGTCCAGGCCTGGTTTTCGAAGTGGTGTTTAAACGCTACAAAGCGGGTATAATCCGGCAGCCAATCCTGATGTTCTTCCTGGAACCGCACAAATTCACCTTTTAGCTTTCCTGCTTCTCCGGCCTTGAAATTGTCGTACGCCTTTTGCAGCACCCGCTTTTTGTAGTCGGTTACTTCTTTGAATTCCACTTTCCGGTCATCGAACGTGTGGGTGGGCCGGATGTCCTTTTTTGTCAGAAGCCCCTCTTCTACGAGCAACACAGGGCTGATGAGCAGGGGATTGCCGGCGAAGGCCGAATGGCTGCTGTAAGGCGAATTGCCGGAGCCCAGTTCCGTCGGGTTGAGCGGCAGAATCTGCCAGTAGCGCTGTCCTGCCTCTGCCAGCAAATCTGCAAATTGATAAGCGGCTGCACCCAGGTCTCCGATGCCATAGGGAGACGGAAGGGAGGTGATATGCAGTAAGATGCCGCTGCTTCGTTTTGGGATGATCATGTGGTTGTCGCTGTTAAAAGTGCTACTGGAAAAGACCCGAAAAGGGTGGACAGCGGGATCTCCTGTTTCCCCTGTACCGGTGTGTTGCCAAACAGATTTTGCCATTGCTGCGGGGCATCAGGCGGCAGCAAAAGCACGGTGTCTTCCCATACCTGTTCCCCCAGCGGGAGTTCCTCTTCGGATGCCAGGCGGGTGAGCAGGCGGGGTACGACAACCAGGCACCAGGCCCCTTCGTGTTGGCGGGCGAAGGCAATGGCATGGTTCCGGTGTTTGCCGCTCAGTATAACCGGTATGTAGTTGCCTTTGTCAAAGAGTGGCTTGAGCTCCTGGCGAAGGTTGAGCACCTTGTATAACAGGTATAGCTTGACCTTACCGTCCTCCGGTTCCTGCAGGAGCTGGCGTAGCAAGGCAGCAGAATCCTGCTGTTCCTGTGCTTTGATATCCTGCAGCATCCGGTGGCGCAACGCATAGTCCACGGGACGGCGGTTATCCGGATCGACCAGGCTGAAGTCCCACAATTCACAACCCTGGTATACATCCGGTACGCCCGGGCAAGTGGTTTTTAACAGGGTCTGGCAAAGGGAATAAATCCAGCCAAAGTGGGCTGCTTTTTTCAGGAATGGCAGGAAAGAAGCCCGGAAGGCCTCATCTTCCTGCAGCAGTTTCTGCACGAGGTTTTTGCAGGCTTCCTCATAAGGCTCGTTCGGCTCAGACCAGTTGGTATTGACCTTCGCTTCCCGGAACGCCTTGACCAGGTATTCCTGCAGGCGTTCCACCAAAGTATCGTCCACTGTGCCATCAATCGGCATCACGCCTACCAGTGTCTGCAAAATAAAGTACAGATCGTTCGCTGTCGGGACGTCTGGAGTTGTATGCTGCTGCGCCAGCTCCATCCATTCAGTCACATATTTTTCCCATTCATCCGGCAACTCGCTGAGTACCTCCAGGCGCATGCGCGAGCCTTCGCCACGCTTGGTGTCGTGGGTGGCGGTGGCATTAATAGAATGGGGGTAGGTTTGGAGCCGGTACTGCATGAGCTCATGAAAATCGCGCCGCGGTATGTTGAACACATCGGGGCTGTTGCCGACCTCGTTGAGCGACAGCAAGCGGTTGTAGTTGTAGAAGGTAGTATCTTCCACGCCCTTGGCCGCCAGCGGACCGGTGAACTGCTGGCTACGCATCACAAAGTAGAGTTTGTGGCGGCGACGCTCTTCCGTGTCCTGGTCGTCCGACTCGAACAGGGAACGCAGATGCTGCAACTGCGCTTTTGCTTCCGGAGCTCTCCGGGCGGCTATTTTAAAGGCTTCATCCACGATCTCCATGGCGGCCGGAGGCAGCGGGAAGGTATGGCCATAGATGCGGTATACCGGGAAGGAAGCCAGCAGGGCAGACAGGGCAAGGTGCCATTGTTGTTCCTTGATGTCCGGTAGCAGCAGTTCGGTGTCGCGGAGCAGGCGCAACAGGTTTTGCAGTTCCCCCTGCATGTAATGCTCCAGTATGAAGTGCTTCTTTTCATACACCAGCTTTTCGTAATCGGTAGCGGCATCGGGCACCAGGCGGCGGTACAGGCGGGTCAGTTTGCGCTCGCCCTCAGCATCGGTATAGAGGTTGCTGATCCAGGCCAGGAAGTCGTAGCCGCTGTTGCCTTCGATGGGCCAGTACTCGGGCATGTTCTCTTCGCCTTCCAGGATCTTCTCCACCACCAGGTATACCTCATCGCCGGCCAGTTGTCGCAGCCGCTCCAGGTAGGTGTCCGGATCAAAAAGTCCGTCCACGTGGTCTACCCGCAGGCCCTGCACCAGTTGCCGTACGCACAGCTCCTTGATGAACTGGTGATAATGGTGAAATACTTCTTCCCGCTCCATAGCCAGGCAGATCAGGTCGTTTACGGTGAAGAAGCGGCGGTAGTTGATCTTCTGCTCGGTCACCTGCCAGTGGCACAGTTTATAGTACTGCTGGTCCAGCAACTTAAGCATTGCATTGGGATCTTCGTTGATACTTTCCAGCACTTGTGTCATAGCCTGCTTCAGTTCTGGCTGTTGCTGAATGGCTGCATGCAGGCCATTTTTACAGGCACGCCAGCTCTCGGTATTGACAGTGTCGGTTGTAGTGGCGAGCAGTATCTGTTGGCTCTGTTGCTCCAGTGCAGCGGCTGCTTCCTCATGGTGCAGCCTGCTCTTCATCTGCTGGACCAGGTCTTCATAGCTGTCCAGGCTGAGCGGGTAGGCATTATCGAAGTAATTTATCCGGAAACCATCTTCTTCCAGCGAGAGCTTCAGTTGCTTTTGTTTTACCACCTCTTCGAGCGCCTCGCCCAGGAATGGCACCATCAGCTTTCCGCCAAAATCGGGGTGGCCGAAGTTGATATCAAAGAAGGTATAGAACCTGGACTTCTGTCCTTTTTCCAGCACATCCATTAGCCAGCCATTGTGTGGATGGAAGGCCATGTGATTGGG
This sequence comes from Pontibacter sp. HJ8, assembly GCF_054824225.1. Taxonomy (NCBI): domain Bacteria; kingdom Pseudomonadati; phylum Bacteroidota; class Cytophagia; order Cytophagales; family Hymenobacteraceae; genus Pontibacter; species Pontibacter sp. HJ8. The sequence goes on along the minus strand of NZ_JSYF01000216.1, from coordinate 4,773 downwards.
AACGATGTCCTGCAGCCAGCCCATACCCTGTTGTTTGAGTTCCTGTGCTATTTCCTGCAGCTCGTCCAGCGTGCCCACCTCCGGGCTGATCTGGTGCGGATCGACTACATCATAGCCGTGTTCGCTGCCCGGCCTGGCCGGAAAGAATGGGGCGGCATAGACCGTGCTTATCCCAAGCGCTTTGAGGTAGGGGATAAGTTGCTTGACCTCTTGTAATTTGAATTTGGGAGATATCTGTAGTCTGTAAGTAGACGAAGGAATGTATACCATAAAATGTTTAAGCTATCAGGTTAAAGCTACTGTACAATTCTTCAAACTTTTCGCACCAGGCTGTTGCCGCTTCGTCCTGCTGGGTTTGCTTTTCCTGGTATTCTTTGAAGATGGTTTGCCGCATCCGGAAAGCGATGTTCTGCGCCTGCCAGTATTCCGGCCGCAAGGACGAGCCTTGCAGCACCGTGAGCAGTTCGGTCAGGTATACCATCCGGCCGGTGTCATCCGGATGAGCCTCCAGTGCATGCATGACTTCCTCCACGTGTGCGGTGGCAGCATAGTTGAGTGGCTCCAGGTCCAGTTTTATTTTCATGCGCTCTACTTCTCGTAAAAGCTTTACAATCTCATCGGTGTTCACCTGACTGGCCGTCAGGGCTGCCAGGAGTCTGGAGCTGACAATGTACTCTACCGAGATCTGAAGCGCCCTCGGCAGCCGCATACCTACGCTTTTGACAGCAGCCATCATGGGGTAGTTGTTGTCGTATACCTGCTGAAAGTCATGCTCCAGGGCCTGCATCGTTTGCTCCAAAACCTGGTCGAGTATCTTTTTCTGATCATCCCGGAACAAGTGCCAGAAGGAGTAACTGTGCGTTTCAAAATGCTTGTCGAGCAGCATGATGATCTCCGTTACATTGCCTTTTTCAAAAGCCGTTGTCAGGTCATGGTGGAGGGCCGCAAAGGCATCAGGACTCACAAACTCCCGGACGCCCCCAAACAACTGGTGATCCCCAAGGTGCAGGACCCCAAACGAGACATCCACTTCCTCCCAGGTGATGGTGGAACGGATCAGGGCCTTCCCGACGGCTAATTTCTGCCGCCCGGCTTCCTGTAATTCATAGTATTCCGAAGTGGCTTTGTAGCTGTAGAGTTCGAGGTCTTCGGGATATTTGGCAAAGAGAGAGGACACCGCATAGTGCGCCCCGACCCGCACCAGGTCCAGCATCGTTGTTTTTACCACCTTCTTGTAAGCGTCACGGGCATTGCTGTACTCCCGTACGTTGCTCTCTGCCTTTTCCAGAAGCGTCATAAAATGAGCCTCATAATCAGAGCCACTGATATCCCGTGCCAGTTGCAGTGCCCGCCCCGCATAGAAGATGTCCTGCATGGTCTCGATGCCCGTCACTTCGTCAAAGAACCAACCGCAGCTGGTGTACATGAGCATGGCGTGGTATTGCATTTCGAGCAGCTTCAGGAACCGGATCTGTTCGCCTTTGCTTAGCTCCCGGTCCGTGTGGGCATGGGTGAACTTGCGCACGTTCTCCTCCGACCGGTCCATGATCACCTGTATGTAGTTGTTGCGCGTCTGCCAGGGATCGGCACCGAGCTGCTGCATTTCCTGCACGTAGAGTGGTTCCACGGTATCGCGCACCCAGTCAAACGCTTCGCGCAGGGGACCACGCCACTTCTGGTTCCAGCTGTCCTTGCCACCTGTATGGCAACCGCAGTCACTGCGCCAGCGCTCTACCCCGTGGGCGCAGCTCCAGGAGGTATTTTCGATGATCTCCGCTTCGTATTTGGGCGGGTGCAGTTCCAGGTACTCGCCATATACGGTCAGCTTGGCTAGCTGTTCTTCTTCGATGTGGTGCAGCGCGTAGGAGAGGGCCATCTCCCCGAAGCGGTGGTGGTGGCCGTAGGTTTCCCCGTCGGTAGCGATGTGCATGAGCTGGGGTTCCTTGCTATGGCTGTCGAAGGTGCTGGTGAGGCGATGGGCAAATTTCTCCCCGCTCTCCAGCAGTCCCTCAAATGCGATCGCCTGCGACACAGGCGCATCATAAAAGAAGAGTGCGATGGTACGTCCCGAAGGCAAATGACAGAGGTAAGGCCGGCGGGGATTAATCTGCGCACCTGTCGCATCCTGCCACTCTTTTTCGCCGGATTTGCGGTAGCGCCTGGCCTGGTAGGGGGAGAGTATCGTAAATTTGATGCCATGTTCGGCCAGCACCTCCAGGGTTTCGGTATTAGCGGCCGTTTCGCCCAGCCACATACCTTCCGGGTCGCGTCCGAAGCGCTTTCTGAAATCATAAATGCCCCAGATCACCTGCGTATGTTTGTCCCGCTCATTGGCCAGCGGCATGATCATGTGGTTGTATACCTGGCCCAGTGCCGCCCCGTGTCCCGAAAAGCGCTTCTGACTCTCTTTATCTGCCTCCAGAATGGCCTGATAGGTTTCCGGTGCCTTTTTCTCCATCCACTCCAGCAAGGTAGGTCCGAAGTTGAAGCTCATGCGGGCATAGTTATTCAGGATGTCCACGACCTTTCCCTGCCCGTTCTGGATACGGGAGGCAGAGTTCCGGGCATAGCACTCAGCGGTGATGCGTTCGTTCCAGTCGTGGTAAGGGAGTGCCGATTCCTGTAACTCTACCTCGTTCAACCAAGGGTTTTCCCGTGGAGGCTGGTAAAAGTGCCCATGGATGCAGATGTAGTTGCTCATAAAATAATCTTGCTTTGGAAAATGGTGAGCGAGGCAGGAGGCAGGCTGATCTCCTGCCCGGTGCTGACCTCGTGTGGCAGCGTTGTGGCTGTTCCGCCGAACCTCTCTTCGGAAGAGCGCAAGGACAATGTCCACAAAGCTTCTACCTCCCGCTCGATGGTTGTAGTTTGTGGTTGGTTACTTATGTTAAATAAGCAATAGATATACGGGCTTTCCCCGAAATGGATCAGGTGCAGCACCTGTGCATCTTTGTCTGCTAAAACATGTAGTTTCTGTTTATCAGGCCGCATCAGGGCAGGGGTGGACTTGCGTAGCCGGATAAGCTCCTTGTAAAACTCCCTTAGCTGCCGGTCCTGCTCCTGCTGCTGGTAGCTGCGTTGCAATTTGGAGGTATGAAATGTTTTCTCGGCTTGCGGATCCGGTGCTTCCCCCTGCCAGGCGAATGCTGAGAATTCTTCTTTGCGTCCTTTGCGCACCGCATCTGCCAGTTCTTGGTCGGTGTGGCTTACAAAGTATAGGAAAGGGTTTTCCTCGCCATACTCTTCGCCCATAAACAGCATCGGGGTGAAAGGGGAAAGCAGTACCATACCTGCCACAACTTTGAGCATATCCGGTGATACCAGCTGCGAGAGGCGCTCTCCGAGCATGCGGTTGCCGACCTGGTCGTGGTTCTGGGAGCAGACCACAAACTGCCGGGCCGGGTTGGACGACGGATCGCTGCCGAATGTTCGTTTCCGGTGTTCCGAGTACAGGCCGTCGTACACAAAGCCCTGCTGCATCACTCGCTGCAGCTGCTCCAGTTTTCCGAAGTCCTGGTAGTAGCCGGTATCTTCGCCTGTGACCAGCGCATGCACGGCATGATGGAAGTCATCGCTCCACTGTGCGGCCAGCCCGAAGCCTCCTTTTTCGACCGGATTGATGACGCGGACATCGTTGAGGTCACTCTCTGCAATGAGCAGAAACTGCCGGTTCAGTTGTTTTTCGAGGTGTTCCACATGCTCCTGCAGTTCCTGCAGGAAGTGCCGGGCCCCGGTGTCGAGTATGGCGTGAACCGCATCCAGCCGCAGGACATCTATGTGGTAGTCCCGGAACCACATGAGTGCATTCTGGATGAAAAAATTGCGGACATGGTCGCTGTGCGCATCATCAAAATTGAGGGCTTTCCCCCAGGGCGTATTGTACTTGTCGGTAAAATAAGGTCCGTAGTCGTTGAGGTAGTTTCCTTCCGGTCCCAGGTGGTTGTAGACCACGTCCAGCACAACGGCTATACCTGCCTGGTGGCAGGCATCGACGAGCTCCCGCAGTCCGTCAGGGCCTCCATAGCTGTCCTGCACGGCAAAAGGGTATACGCCATCGTAGCCCCAGTTGCGGCTGCCCGGAAACTGGGCCACCGGCATGAGCTCGATCGCCGTAATCCCCAGGTCCAGCAGTTCCGGCAATTGCCCGATGATACCCTGGAAAGTACCTTTCTCAGTAAAAGTGCCGACATGCAGCTCGTATACGATATACTGCTCCAGCGGCAGCGGTTTCCAGTTCTGATCCGTCCAGTTGAAGGTAGCGTGGGCGACTACCTCCGAGTCGCCATGTACGCCATCGGGTTGTGAACAGGAGGCAGGATCAGGCCGCTCCAGCTTTCCGTTTAGCCTGAAAACGTAGCGGCTGCCGGGGCCTGCTTCTTCTGCCAGTGCCGTCCAGTAGCCGAAGGCTTCCCGCTGCAAGGGTAGGCTCTTAATATTGTCTCTCAGCACGACTTCTACCTGCTCTGCCGCCGGTGCCCAAACCGTAAAAGTAGTGCCGCTATCTACCGTATAATGTGCTCCAATCTCTCGCGTTATGCTCATAGGGTTATTTGTTTGCGCAAAATTTTTAACTCACTTCCCGCGAATTAGGTTTTTCTTTTTTAGCTAACAGGCTATCTCCAAGCCGGAAACCGCGCAGTGGGCTCACCTGATACAAATCCTGTCTCTCTTGTTTTATACGCTTATAGAGGAGCCCGTAACATATTGCCGTTGCATTCAGTACCTATTACCTATTCAAATTTTAATCAGGAAATACCCTACATGGAAGCACTG
>NZ_JSYF01000215.1:0-6778 GCF_054824225.1 Pontibacter sp. HJ8 | reverse complement strand
TTTTCTAGAAGCCATCACCGAAGTCACCCTTCTGTTCTGCAATTTCGCAGCTGCCCTTTCGCTTATACCTTCTTACAGACTTACAGAAATGCCCTTCAGGAAACAAGCCCTAACAGCTCGCTCCTGAAGGGCATTTCTTTGCTTGCTGCCCGCAAAAGCCGTTTTCACTCCCCACTAACTTACGCCTTTTCCTTTCTTCCGGCTTCCGACAGCTGCCTTGCTGCGCTTGCCACAGGTATAGGTATGCATGGACTTTCTATATAAAAACAACATATATCATATTCTGAAATAACCCTTGTCATTCTTTAGGCCTCTACGACCCGCTACCTTTGATACATTAAATAATACAAGAAAAATCAAGGGCACTAATACACACAAGATCATGAAAAATTCAAATTTATTCACACTGCTGGTTGCAACCGCCCTGTTCCTGGGATCAGGCCTGAGCAACCTCCTGCTTGCCCAGGACCTGTACCGCTTCACCGGGAAGCCTGTTCTGACAGTAATGGGAGGATCTACCATACACGACTGGGAAATGTCTTCTGCACAGTCTCAGGGAAAAGCGGAAATGTTGGTGGAAGGGACTTCGCTCAAGAATGTCAAGTCTGCGAACGTGACAATGAAAGCAGAGTCGCTGAAAAGTAGCAAAGACAGAATGGATGGAATCGCTTATGAGGCGCTCAAAACCAAAAAGCACGCCGATATCCAGTTCACGCTGACCTCTTTCAAAAACCTGGGCGGCAACAAGGCACTGGCAACCGGCAACCTGACAATCGCAGGCACGACCAAACCAGTTTCTTTCAAGGTGGAGACAAGCACAAAAGGAAGCATTGTATCCTTAGCAGGAGAAACGGCCATCAAATTCACCGATTTCAACCTCACGCCTCCCACGGCCATGATGGGCACCATCAAAACCAGCAATGACCTCAAGCTGCTATTCAAAGTCAATTTCCAGCAAGCTGCTGCTATCCAATAACTGAAAATTTTTAAAAGATATTTAATTCTTATAGTCATGAAAAAAACAATACTTTCTTTAAGCTTGATGCTAGGCTTGAGCTTAAGTTCTTTTGCTCAGATCACGCTCTCCGACATGAAATACTGGAGACCGTATGACAAGAGAGGCCTCAACGTTTTTGAAACCGGCAAAACAGACACCGCTACTTTTGAAGGGGTCAAAGTAAGACTGGGCGGCGGCTTTGCACAGCAGTTTCAGGGACTGCAGCACAAAAACACCGCTACGGCGATCATGCAGACACAAAGCGGTGCCGAAGTGAACATGAACCAACTGATGCCCATCGAGAATGGCTTCAACCTGGCTTCTGCCAACCTGAACCTAGACGTAGCGCTTGCCGATGGTATCCGGCTGAACCTGGTTACTTACCTGTCTTCCCGGCACCACTCTGAAGCCTGGGTGAAAGGCGGCTACATCCAGATAGACAAAGCTGAGTTTCTCAACAGTGCGTTGGTGAACAAGCTGTTTGAGAACCTGACCCTACGTGTCGGCCACATGGAAATCAACTACGGCGACGCTCACTTCAGAAGAACAGACAATGCGCACGCACTGCAAAACCCGTTCGTAGGCAACTACATCATGGATGCCTTTACAACCGAAATCGGTGCCGAAGCCATCTACCAGTACAAAGGATTCCTGGCCGTAGGCTCTGTTACCGGCGGCGAAGTGCAGGGTGGTATCCAAAGCCCTGGCATGAGAAAGCCTTCTTTCATCGGCAAGCTCGGTTATGACAGTCAGCTATCCGAAGACCTGCGGGTGAGACTGACCGGTTCCGTGTACACCACGGCTGGTTCTGTTAGAAACACGCTGTATGGCGGCGACCGTGCCGGCTCACGCTACTTCCTGGTAATGGACCCAGCGAGAGTAGCAAGCGGAGCAGCCGTAACACCAGCCACGCACTTTACCTCAGGCCACATCAACCCGGGTTTGACCAACAGCCTGACTGCCCTGGTGATCAACCCCTTCGTTAAGTTCAAAGGATTGGAAATCTTCGGTAACTTCGAACAGGCCAAAGGCAAAGGCCGGCTGGGCGCTGCTGACGAACCGACTGACCGTACCTGGAGACAACTTGGAACAGACCTGGTATACCGCTTCGGTGGCAACGAGAACTTCTACGTAGCAGGACGCTACAATGTAGTAGAAGGACGCCTCGCTCCTTCTGCTGCTGCTCCTACCGTCCAAAACAACAATGTGACCCTGCAACGGGTACAGGCAGGTGCCGGCTGGTTCGTAACCAAGAACATCGTTGCCAAAGCGGAATATGTGAAGCAGCAATACAAAGGCTTCGCTCCCAGCGACATCCGTCACGGTGGCCAGTTTGATGGCTTCATGATCGAAGGCGCTATTTCATTCTAAAACTCAAGCTCATGTTGCTCATCCGTATCTTTGTGGTTGCTGCCTCTATGCTAAGTGCGGCGCTGCTCCCAAAAGAAGAGTTTGTCGTTGTCAAAGGAAACAAGATAACCGTACAGGCACATACTTCGCTCGGAACCATCAACTGCGCTTACACAGGCAGCAGCCAGAAAGATACCCTATACCTGAACAGGCAGCATCTGAAGAAAGACAGGCTGAAGCTGACGATCCCTGTTGAGAAGTTCAACTGCGGTAATCTGCTCCTCAACAGGGACTTTGCCAACACGCTGAATGTAAAGCAGCATCCGGAGATAGAAATCGAACTGATCAGCCTCAAAAGACAGGGCAAGGACTACAGAGGAGCACTGGAACTGGAACTGGCCGGCAAAACCATTCTCCTGGACGATGTTCAGTTCTATACCTGCTCCGGCAATGCTTCTGACCTGTTGAAGAGCAACATTTGCCTGGATTTCTCTGAAATCGGTCTCACGACTCCCAAAAAGCTGAGCGGACTGTTCAAGGTGCAGGATGAGCTTCGGATCACAGTGGAGCTATACCTGAATAACAGGCAAAACACCGGCCTGCTTCCCAAATCAGCCGTGACTTTGAAAGGACGTTAGGCTCAAGCAAGGTTCTAAGGCCTCCGCCGGAACGTACAGAAGCAATAGTTAAGTAGACAAAAAGCCCCGAAGCCATGCTCCGGGGCTTTTTGTCTTTTGACCATGCTGCCGCTAGGTCCTTAAATATTAAATCCTTTTGCCAGGAAGGTTATACCTGTTGTGTTGCTCCCTGATGTATAAAAACTAATTAGTGTGATCTGGCATAGTCGGCCATTCCCTGAAAATCGACAATCACAACCGGTTCATTGCCAACCACCCAGGCATCGTGGCCCGGAGGCAGCATCGATACATCACCGGCTTTGCAGTCAAACTCAGTACCATCATCCATTTTCACATGCATGACACCAGAAATCTGGTATTGGAAGTGAGCAGCCTGGCAACTATCAGTCTTAGCGATAGGCTTCACAGATTCCGACCATTTCCAACCGGGCTCTAAGGTCGCTTTCCCAACCATGGCGCCACCCACCTGAACGAGTTCCAGTTTACCTTTCGGAAAGTCTCTCACTTCCTCCGGAGAAGCAAAGTTTTTTACTTCGGCTTTCTCCACTGTTGTGGTCTTTTGCATAATTTTTACTCTTTAATTAACCGTTACTCAGCATGACATTTCACCAGGAAAGAATCCTCTATAGTCGCAATTACCAACAGTGCGGCTTACTTTTTACTTCACTTATCACCAGGTCAGCGTGACGTAAACGTATCCCGTATCCCGGGTAATCAACTGTTGGCATGATGAACAACTTCAGCTAAACATGAAATCTGTTCATATGCCTTATCATCACCTATCTTTTTACTAGCGGGGCTGCGCTTTGTTCTATAGCTCACTCATTTTAAACCACGCTTTAGTAAATAGTTTGTGAACCGAAACGCTTCCGCTGCATACCGGCTGGTTATCCCCCTTAATCACCCGGACAATTTGTCTGAATATCGCTAAACCCTTTCTAATCAACCTGTCAATTTTACAGCAAAACCATCTGATAGTGCTATTGGCTGAACCTTTGCTCACTACCTCGTAGAATAAGTAAACTGTAGAACAGAGGCAGAGCTATGAATTTTAATAACTATACCATCAAAGCCCAGGAGGCCATTCAAAAGGCCACCGAGATAGCAGGCGGCTTTCAGCAGCAGGCTATCGAAACCGGGCACATACTAAAAGCGATACTGGAGACAGACGAGAATGTCACCAACTTCCTGCTCCAGAAACTCAACATCAACGGCAACATCCTGCACACCAAACTGGATGAGGTGGTTGCCGCTTACCCCAAAGTGAGCGGTGGCAGCCCCTACCTGGCCAACGATGCCAATGCAGCCTTGCAGAAAGCGACCTCTTACCTGAAGGAATTCGGGGATGAATTTGTCGCCATCGAACACATGCTGCTGGGCCTGCTGGCGGGCCGCGACAAGGTAGCCGGGCTGATGAAGGATGTGGGCTTCAATGAAAAAGACCTGAAGAAAGCCATAAAAGAATTGCGCGGCGGCGCCAAGGTAACCGACCAGAACGCCGAAGCCAAGTATAACTCGCTCAAGCGTTATGCCCGCGATCTCAACGAGATGGCTCGCAATGGCAAGATCGACCCGGTGATCGGGCGTGACGAGGAGATCCGGCGGGTGCTGCAGATCCTGAGCCGACGCACCAAGAACAACCCGGTATTGCTGGGTGAGCCGGGCGTAGGTAAGACGGCCATCGTAGAAGGCCTGGCGCAGCGCATCGTGAGTGGCGACGTGCCCGAAAACCTGAAGAACAAAACGCTGATGAGCCTGGACATGGGTCTGCTGGTAGCAGGCGCCAAGTATAAGGGTGAGTTTGAGGAGCGACTCAAGGCCGTGATCAAAGAAGTAGTGGATGCGGAAGGCGATATTGTGCTCTTCATCGACGAGATCCATACTCTGATCGGGGCGGGTGCCGGCGGCGAGAGTGCCATGGACGCAGCCAACCTGCTGAAGCCGGCACTGGCGCGTGGCGAGCTGCATGCCATCGGTGCCACTACACTCAAAGAATATCAGAAGTACATCGAGAAAGACAAGGCGCTGGAGCGACGTTTCCAGGCCGTAATGGTGGACGAGCCAAGCGTGCAGGATGCCATTTCGATCCTGCGCGGTATCAAAGACAAGTACGAGGTGCACCACGGGGTACGCATCAAGGACGACGCCATCATTGCGGCAGTCGAGCTGTCACACCGCTACATCACAGATCGTTTCCTGCCCGACAAAGCCATTGACCTGATGGATGAATCGGCAGCCAAACTGCGCATCGAGATCGACTCGCTGCCCGTGGAACTGGATGAGATCCAGCGCCGCATCATGCAGCTGGAGATTGAGCGCGAAGCCATCCGTCGTGAAAATGACAAGGACAAGGAAACAGTTCTTTCGAGGGAGATCGCCGAGCTCTCCACGAGGCGCGATGACCTGAAAGCCAAGTGGCAGAACGAGAAGCAGATCATAGAAGGCATCCAGAAAGCAAAGGAAAACATCGAAAATTATAAGCTGGAAGCAGAACAGGCCGAACGCTCCGGCGACTATGGCCGTGTGGCCGAGTTGCGCTACGGCAAAATACAGGAGGCAGAAGCACAGCTGAAAGAACTACAGGAGCAGGTACACCAGATGCAGGGCGAAAACCCGATGCTGCAGGAAGAAGTGACGTCTGAAGACATCGCCGAAATTGTAGCCAAGTGGACAGGTATACCGGTAAGCAAAATGCTGCAGAGCGACCGCGAAAAATTGCTACACCTCGAAGAGGAACTGGGCAAGCGCGTAGCCGGCCAGGAGGAAGCCATTCAGGCCATTTCGGATGCCGTGCGCCGAAGCCGTGCCGGCCTGCAGGACCCGAAACGCCCGATCGGCTCCTTTATCTTCCTGGGTACGACCGGTGTGGGTAAGACCGAGCTGGCCAAGGCACTGGCCGATTATTTGTTCAACGACGAGAACGCGATGGTACGCATCGACATGAGTGAGTACCAGGAACGCCATGCGGTGAGCCGTATGGTGGGAGCGCCTCCGGGCTACATCGGCTACGATGAAGGTGGTCAGCTGACAGAGGCCGTGCGCCGCAAGCCCTACTCCGTGGTGCTGCTCGACGAGATCGAGAAAGCGCACCCAGATGTGTTTAACATCCTGCTGCAGGTGCTCGACGATGGTCGCCTGACCGATAGCAAAGGCCGTGTGGTGAACTTCAAGAATACGATCATCATCATGACCTCCAACATAGGGTCGCAGATCATACAGGCTAACTTTGAGAAGATGACGCCACTCAACGAGGAGGATATGCTGGAGCAGACCAAGGAAGAAGTGTTCGACCTGCTGAAAAAATCGGTCAGGCCGGAGTTCCTCAACCGTATCGACGAGCTGGTGATGTTCCGTCCGTTGAGCCGGGGCGACATCCGCAAGATTGTTACGATACAGTTTGCCCACATCCAGGAGCGTCTGGAAGAAGCTGGTATACAGCTGATCGCGACAGACGAAGTGCTGGATTATCTGGGCGAACAGGGCTACGATCCGCAGTTTGGTGCCCGTCCGTTGAAGCGTGTGCTGCAGCGCCAGGTGCTCAACGAGCTGTCCAAGGAAATATTGGCCGGCTACATAAATAAAGATTCTGTGGTAGAAGCTGTACTACAGGACGGCAAAATACGTTTCAATAATGTCGACATCGAGCTACCGACAGAAAGGTGAGTTAGAAGTTTAGATAAGTTTAGAGTTTAGTTTAGTTAAGCAAAAGGTCTCTTCTTGGTTGGGGAGGCCTTTTGTTATTTATATTCAGTTGATGAAATATTAGTTATCTTTAAAAGTGAAGCTAAATCAT
>NZ_JSYF01000214.1:0-8946 GCF_054824225.1 Pontibacter sp. HJ8 | reverse complement strand
CAGGTGAGACACCGGAAATTTAAGTTTGTCCATATGTAAGAGATCGTAGTTTTTCAGGTGGATTAGCACTGTCCTGGCGTCTTTACCCGGGGCTTTATTCTCTTCTATGTGCCAGATAAAGTCTTGTCGCTCATCGGGGTTCGTTGGGTCATACACCACTGTACCTGCGATACAATTCTCATCCTGGAAAATCCATAGTACTTCACATGCACCTAAAGCGCTAAAGAACGTTTCTAAAAAGATTTGCCTCTTATTTGTCTTTAATTTTTTCAAATTATTATAGTTTATACTAGAGGTCCACGGCTTTGCGTCGGGCGGCATTAAAAGCACTATACCCTGCCTGACGAACACAATGCCGCTGCTATGGGCTTGGGCTTTTAATATTTTAGTGAGCAACTGCTTTTAGCCCGATAATAGAGCCAATCAGAGTGGTGAGAAAAAATAGCCGCAGAAAGGTAGCAGGTTCTTTAAACACTAAAATTCCTACCAAAACAGTTCCAACAGCTCCGATTCCTGTCCACACGGCATAAGCCGTACCGATCGGCAAAGTCTGAGTTGCCTTAATCAAAAGCCCCATACTGATGCTGAGGGCAACAAGAAAAGCTGCATACCATACATACATTTCGTTTCCTGTGCTCTCTTTCGCTTTTCCTAAACTGAAAGCAAATGCTACTTCAAATAATCCTGCTACAACTAAAATAATCCAATTCATTTCTATTATTTTTTTGCAAAGGTCGGTAATGAAACTGAGGTAGAATTTTACAAATGATAAAAAATGAAGCTTTATTTCAGCTCTGCTCTTATCCTGCTTAAACTGACCGGAGTTATACCCAGGTACGAAGCAATGTGTCCTAACTGCACACGTTGAATTAGATCGGGATGGTCTTTTAGAAGTTCCTTGTAGCGTTCTTTGGCGGTTCGGAATTGCCTGGAAATCAGCCGTTCTTCTGTTTTCACAAGTTCCTGCTCTGCAAACTTTCGTCCCCAATTTGCTATGTATATGTCTTTGTCAAAGAGTTGCTGCAAATTTTTTGTTTTCAGTTCGTATAGTTCGCAATTTTCTAACAACTCGATTTCTTCGTACCCTTTCTGATTTGTAACATAGCTTTTCATGGAGATAACGGTGTCGCCTTCCTTGCCGAACCAAAAAGTTATTTCATTGTCTGCGGACCGGGCATAAGCACGCACAATTCCTTTTTTGATAAAATAGAGGCTGGTTTCAATTCTGTCGGTTCTCAACAGAATATGCCCTTTGGCATGCACTACTTCTGCAACATAGGCCTTAAGGGTAAGTTTTGAGGCTTCCGGAAGCAGATAGATCTTATCAAGTATTTGGTCTATTTTCATTTAACTCGCTGTCTTTCTTCCTGGCTGCCTTATAGGTAGTTGTGCGTGAGCCGTTTTTCATTCAGGCTCTTACATACCCCATTTAGTTGCTTGTTCCTGTGTTGATACTGGTCTTGACAGGACACTTCCTCATAACAATTGTTGAAGCTATACCTAGGACAGTTTACAAACTCCAACTTTCCCTACATCAGCCTTTCTATCAATTTCCTGATCAGCTTATGGGTTTGGCTTGTAACGGTGAGCTTGTGGCGCTTCCTAAGTTCTGCATCGTCTGAATCAGGGCATCGTGGTCATCGGTGATGATGAGCACCTTGTCATCCTCATGCAGGATGGTTTTGCCTTTGGGTACAAAATACTTGTTGTCGCGTTTAACCATTACGGCAAGTGTCTTGTCGGGCAGCGGCAAATCCATCAACCGGTTCCCGGCTGCCAGAGACTTCGCCGTGATGGTGATTTCGGTTGTGATAGACTTGATTTCATCTGAGAACTCCACATCAAAATCCTTCAACTTTTCCAGCTCGCGCGGGTGCTCGGCCAGCCCCAGCCAGATGGCCATTTTAGAGAGGGACGTTCCCTGCACGACCAGAGACACCAATGTGCAGAAGAACACGATATTGAATATAAGCCTGGCATGAGGTACATTCTCAGCCAGCGGAAGTATAGCGAAAATAATAGGCACAGCCCCCCGCAAACCTACCCAAGACACAAAGGCCTTGTCCTTGAAGCCCATTTTGCGGAAAGGCAGCATACAGAGGAAAACGCTGAGCGGACGCGTGATAAAGATCATCAGGAAGCTGATGATCAAACCCGGTATAATAATCGGCACAAGCTCCCGCGGGTTCACCAGCAGACCCAGGGTCAGGAACATGAGCAACTGGCTCATCCAGGCCATGCCATCGAAGAAGTTGAGCGAAGAGCGCTTGTGCACAAACTTGGAATTTCCGATGACCAGACCGCCGATGTAGACAGCCAGGTAGCCGTTTCCTTTGATGAAATAGGTGGCCGAGAAGATAAAGATACAGCACGTGAAAACCAGGATCGGGTAGAGCGAGCTGTTGTCTATGTCCAGGTTGTTGATCAGCCGCACGGCCAATCTACCCAACAGATAACCTGCAACACCCCCAATAATGAGCTGCATCAGCAGCATGCCACCCGCTGCCCAGTAATTGGGTGCTGCATCTGTATTAATGATTCCGATGAGCGTTATGGTGAGGATGTACGCCATGGGGTCGTTACTACCACTCTCCAGCTCCAGCATTGGGCGGAGGTTATTTTTGAGATGCAACCTCTTTGATCGCAGAATGGAAAACACAGAGGCCGAATCAGTAGAGGACATAGTGGCCGCCAGCAGCAGCGAAGTCGTCAACCCAATGCCCGCCGCCGCGTCGGTCATGCCCAATACCCACCAAATGGCAACCCCGGTCAGAATAGCGGTCATTAGCACCCCGAAAGTAGCCAGCACTACCCCTTGCGCGATGATAGGCCGTATTTCGGCAATTTTAGTATCCATACCACCCGAGAAAAGAATGATACACAGGGCCACGGTACCGATGATCTGCGCAACCTGAATGTTTTCGAAATGTATGCCCAAACCATCGCTGCCGCTCAGCATGCCGACAGATAAAAACAGCAATAAAGCCGGGACACCAAACTTATGCCCGGCTTTCCCTGCCAGGATACTCAGGAAAAACAAGATGGAAATACCGAATAATAACAGCTCAATTTTTATGTCCATTTACTAAGATATGTAGTTAAAGAAGCAGAAAATCAAGCACGGCCTACTACCGCACTCATTCAAATATAAGCATAAATCAGCAATGGGTTTGCCTGCAAATGGGCCTTTATACGGAAAGGATGCGCTTTTTTTACAGTATTTTACGCTGAGCCACTTCAGCAAAAGGGCGGAGCAGGGCAGATTCGGGTGAATTAACGTCGCTTTCTCTTCAACCTATACGCCTTCCCCAATGGTACATTTTCGTGTATTAGCCTACCTCCTCCTGCAGGTTTAGACAGCGTTTTCCTCCAGCCTGCTCCCATCTATACCTGCCGCAGTCCCGCTTCTCATAACTCTCTGATCATAGGCAACTTCGTCAGGTATTAGCTATACCACCAAGCCCGTGGAACTGCTCTGTGAGGTGCTGCTTCCCATACTGACCTTATTCTTTGGTTACGGGCTGCCAATGATACCGGGTTTTGAAAAAAGAGAATAAGCATTCATCCAGGACCAACATACCTGAAAGCGGATTTACAGCGAAGACGCCGCCGCGACTTCTTCACCTAACTGTAATCAAATTCATAGCAGCAGGTATAGCGAAGGTATACGGAACCCCTTCTGTCCTGCCCGCTACTAGCAGCATGGTTCCAGGACAGCTATTAGCAAAAAAAACCGCCATCCCTCGGCCTGAAAGCCAAGGGATGGCGGTTGCTATACCTATACACGCAGCAGGAGCTGCTGCTTGTGTTACAAATGCGTCACATACTGCTCCAGGTACTGCTCCATTTCTAGCTGCACTTCCAATGCTGCTGCACGGGCGCGGTCGGCAAAGTCTCGACCGGAGGAGGCATAAATGATGGCTCTGGAGGAATTGACCAGAAGGCCGCACTGCTGGTTCAGGCCCAGGCGCGAGATTTCTTCCAGGCTGCCGCCCTGCGCGCCCACACCCGGCACCAATAGGAAGTGGTTCGGCACAATGGCCCGCACCCGCTCAATGTATTCTGCCTGCGTCGCGCCCACTACATACATCATCTGCCCCACGCTCGCCCAGTTGGCGCTCTCGCGCAGCACCTGCTCAAACAGGTACTCTTCGTTGCCGTCCGAGAGCTTGAGCATCTGGAAGTCCTGGCTGCCCGGGTTAGAGGTCAGCGCCAGCAAAATCACCCAGCGCCCCGGCTGCACCAGGAAAGGCTTCACCGAATCGGAGCCCATGTAGGGAGCCACGGTCACGGCGTTGAAGTTCATGGTCTCGAAGAAGGCGCGGGCGTATAGCTCCGATGTGTTGCCGATGTCGCCGCGCTTGGCGTCGGCTATCGTGAAGATCTCTTCCGGAATGACCTGCAGCGTTTTTTCCAGGCTCACCCAGCCTTTTGGCCCCTGGGCTTCATAAAAGGCAATGTTGGGCTTGTAGGCTACGCACAGGTCTGCGGTAGCCTCTACGATCTGGCGGTTAAACTCAAACACAGGGTCCTCGTTGTCCATTAGGTGCTCTGGCAGGCGCTTGGGGTCTGTATCCAGGCCGATGCACAGGTAGGATTTCTTCTGGAGGATCTGCTCAAACAGCTTTTCTCTGGTCATGGTCGGTATAGGAGCTAAGGTTCAGGTAGAACAAAGCTACGTTTTTACAGGCACGAGCAAAAGTTTTTATACCTGTCCGGTCCATAATTACTGATACAGAGTATTTTTATTTGGTCATGCAACGCTATTTTAAATACAGGTATCTTAGGAGTAGAAACCTGCGTTCAAAAATTTATACCTATACCCATGGTACGGCTCCTTTGTATTTTCTCCCTGCTTCTGTTTTCCGCCTTTAGTTGCTCAAAAGACAAAGAAGAAACAGCTGACCCGCTCGAAACATTTCCGGCTCCGGTATTACGGGTTGAAGCCCCAGCCACCGCAACGATCGGTGAAACAATTACTTTGGATGTTTACTTCGTGGTAAACAACGGCTGTGGTGAATTCGGCTCTTTTGATGTGGCGACTGTCGGAAAACTGCAAACCATCAAGGTCTTCCCAACCTACAGGGAAGGCGTTTGCACCATGGACCTCCCCACCCGCCAGGCAGCCTATACCTTCAGGCCAGGTTCAATGGGCACCTATACCTTCCGCTTCTGGTCCGGGCTGGAGGATGAATTCATCACCAAAACGATAGTAGTCTCGCAGCCCCAGTAAACAAAAAGAGCTGCTCCAAATGGGGCAGCTCTTTTTGTTTATCATAAACTGGTTGGCTTATCGCAGGTCTACCACACTCACACCCTTATGCTTTGTCTTGTTGAAAGTAAAAGTATCTGATGCCAGTTGCGGGTTTGCCTGGAAGTTTTTGATGGTATAGGTATAGCGGTTGCCATTGTTGCGGAACATCTGCCAGCTTCTCAGGCTTTTGTCTTTCTGGCTGATGTAGAGGCGCACTTTGAAAATCGGGTTATTGCGATCTTCCGGTGCCAGCTCGATTACATCGTATACGGTAGCGCCTTCTTTTTCAGTACCGGCATACGCATACTTGTAGCCTTTCTTATACATATCAAAGATTTTGCTGGGTGCCATGGCCTCCGCCTCAGCGTCGGTCTCCGTGATGGTTACCTCATTCACGTCCTTCAGATAGGTCCACATCAACTTGCCGTCACTAATAACTTCTTGTCCGCTTACAGCCAGCCTGTACTTCGGGCCGCTTACCAGAATGTCGCCTTCCATCGTTTCCTTTACCTTGGAGGAAGGATTTTCCAGCGTCTGGGCAAACGTTGCTTTGAAAGCTTTCATGCTTCTGTACTTCTGGCTCATCTGGTCCAGTATTTTGCCTGCTTTCGGATCCTGCTGGGCATTCGCCAAATTCACAAACATCATTACGGCCAGCAGCAGGGATAATACTCTTTTCATGTTATTCTAAATCTCTTGTTTCGTTCTTGCCTACAATGTGTTCAATAACTGTTCCAAACTATACTCATCCGGAATTAAAACTTCCCGCGCTTTGCTTCCTTCGAACGGCCCCACGATACCGGCCGCTTCCAGCTGGTCGATCAGTCGGCCGGCACGGTTGTAGCCCAGCTTCAGGCGGCGCTGCAAAAGAGAGGTACTGCCCTGCTGGTGCTGCACGATAATACGGGCCGCTTCCTCGAACATGGCATCCTTGGAACTCGGGTCAAAATCCGATTTCTCCGCGCCACTTTCATCGCCCACGAACTCCGGCAACAGGTAGGCATCGCTATACCCTTGCTGGCCTCCGATGAAGTCACAGATACGATCCACCTCCGGCGTATCCACAAAAGCGCACTGAATACGGATCATGTCGGAACCGATGGAAAAGAGCATGTCGCCCTGCCCGATCAGCTGGTCGGCACCGCCGGCATCCAGAATGGTGCGGGAGTCAATTTTGGATGTTACTTTAAAAGAAATACGCGCCGGGAAGTTGGCTTTGATAATACCCGTGATCACGTTCACCGACGGGCGCTGCGTGGCCACCACCAGGTGTATACCGATGGCACGGGCCAGCTGCGCCAACCGGGCGATCGGGGTTTCCACCTCTTTTCCGGCGGTCATCATCAAGTCAGCCAACTCGTCAATCACCAGCACGATGTAAGGCATAAACTTGTGCCCCTTTTTCGGGTTCAGCTTCCGTTCCACAAACTTGAGGTTATACTCCTTCAGGTTGCGGCAGCCGGCATCCTTGAGCAGGTCGTAGCGCATGTCCATCTCCATACAGAGCGAGTTGAGCGTGTTCACCACCTTTTTGGTGTCGGTGATGATGGCTTCTTCCGTGTCGGGCAGCTTCGCCAGGAAGTGGCGCTCGATCTTGTTGAAGAGCGACAATTCCACCTTTTTGGGGTCTACGAGCACAAACTTAAGCTGCGAAGGGTGGCGCTTGTAGAGCAGCGAGGTCAGGATCGCATTCAGACCAACCGACTTACCCTGTCCTGTGGCACCTGCCATGAGCAAGTGTGGCATTTTGGCCAGGTCCGTGATAAATACTTCGTTGGTAATGGTTCTGCCAAAGGCAATGGGCAGATCCATCTCACTCTTCATAAATTTCTCGGTAGAGAGAATGGATTTGATGGAGACCATCTCTTTCTTCGTGTTCGGCACTTCTATACCGATCGTTCCCTTGCCAGGTATAGGCGCAATGATACGTATGCCCAGGGCCGCTAAGCTCAGGGCAATATCATCTTCCAGGTTTTTGATCTTGGAGATACGCACACCCGCATCCGGCACTATTTCATAGAGCGTCACAGTTGGCCCGATGGTGGCTTTGATACTGGCTATACCTATGTTGTAGTGGCCCAGCGTGGCTACGATCTTGTCTTTGTTGGCTTCGAGTTCCTCTTTGGTTACCTGCACCTTGCTGGCGCCGTAGTCGTTGAGCAGGTCTACGGTCGGGTACTGGTAGCGGGCAAGATCCAGTGTCGGATCATAATTTTCGGTTGCCAGCACAGCCGCACTCTTTTCTTCAGGCGAGTTTTCGATCTGCAGGTCCAGCATTTCTTCGTCTTCGGCCGTGTCAAACTCATCGTCGGCCAGTTCAGCTTCCAGCTCCGACTCAATGTCGAGTTCCAGTACCGGTGCAGCAGATTTGGCTGGCTCCGGCTTCAGGGAGCTCAGTTCCATCTCCAGCGCCCGGTTGATGGCTTCCTCCTCCTCGTCTTCCAAATATTCTTCGTCGTCCTCCAGGTAATCTTCCTCTTCTTCCTCCGCTTCCAGCGAAGCAGTCGGATCGGCGTTATGGTTGATGTTGTGGCGGGCAGACCCGTGCACCACATCGCGCAGTGACGACGCATGGCCCACGTCTATACCTACCTCTTCCTCTTCGTTTTCTATGGCCGGCTTGCTCCAGTTGATGCTCGTAATATTGAAGAAGAACACCAGGAAAATAAGGAGCAGGAAACCCAGCAACATGCCGGTACCCCAACCGATCAGGCTGGTGAGCCAAATGGCCGTCTCAATCCCAATGCCTCCACCCAGAAAACCAAGCGAACCTACTGCATTGGTCGTCAGGACGATATACCCCAGCGTCAGGCTCACCCACAGCATAGAGAAGGTACACAGGCCCAACACATAGGACATCGAGATGGATTTCCAGCGGAACACAATGCGGCTTCCGGCAAAGAAGAGGATCGGGATCAGGAAGAAAGCGCCTATACCCAGCAGTTTATAAATAAACAGGTGCGATACCCAGGCTCCGAAAAGTCCCAGCCAGTTCTCCGCCTCCTGTCCGGATTCTTTCAGGCCGGTGCCCTGCACAGACTCCACCACACTCTGGTCGGCCGCTCCCGTGAAAAGATTTGAAACAAAGGCAATGGTAATAAAGAAGGAGATCAGCAGGAACGAGAAGCCGACAAACAGCTTGAACCGCCTGTCGGTCAGAAAGGCAGGAAGCCTGAGATTAAACCGAAACGAAGGCAGCTTAAAAGCCTTCTTCTGTTTCTTCTGCTTGGTCTTTTCTCCGACGGGCGCAGTGCTGCTCCGTGGTTCGTTACGGCCACGTACCTCATTCTTCGCCCTCCCCGTGCTTATCGCATCGTTTCTGTAAGTGTTCTTTGCCATACCCTCGACTAATTAAGATTTCAAATTTACATTTTTTCAGCACAAACCGTTCAGCAAATCCGAAGCCTTTTCAGGAAATGTTATAATTGAAGGAAGTTTAGGAGTTGGGGAGTTAGAAAGTAAGAAAATCGGTAAGGTATAGCTTGAATTACTACTGAATAAAAGAATCCATACCAGTTTCAACCATCCCTGCCCCTCCTTGTCTAAGGAGAATTTGGTGCACGATCCGGACAGGTCGCGACCTGTCCCTACAGAAGGTAATCACTATTAGGTGCGTACTGTTAGTGAGAGCCATTGGGCGAACTCAAATCGCTGGTGCACGATTGTCATCCCCCTACCCCCTTCGAAGGGGG
>NZ_JSYF01000213.1:0-1367 GCF_054824225.1 Pontibacter sp. HJ8 | reverse complement strand
TCTTCGAGTGAATGGTAGGACATTACGACCAACCTGCCACCCGGCTTAAGCACTTCCGCCGCCTGCTCCAACATCTCCTCCAGCGCCTTCAACTCGTCGTTTACCTCGATGCGTAGTGCCTGAAACACTTGCGCCAGGTATTTATTTTCCTTCCCACGCGGGGTACAGGAACTGATTGCCTGCTTAAAATCGCCGATCGATTCGATCGACTTCCGGGCCCGTTGCGCTACAATGGTAGCAGCCAGTGTTTTGGCGTTTTTCACTTCGCCATAGATGCCAAATATTTTGTGCAGCTGCTCCTGACTGAAGGTATTCACTACCTCACTTGCCGGCACTCCAGACTCCGGATCCATCCGCATGTCCAGCGGGCCATCGAAGCGGGTCGAAAATCCACGCTCCGCCACATTGAACTGGTGGGAGGACACGCCCAAATCCGCCAGAATGCCATCCACCTCTTTTACCCGGTACAGGCGCAGGTACTTTTTCAGGTCCCTGAAATTGGCGCGTACAAACGTAAAAGCCGGGCTTTCAATCTTCTTCGACTGCTCTTCTGCATCCCGGTCCTGGTCAAAGGAATAGAGCTTACCGTCTGTAAGCTTACTGGCAATGAGTGCTGAGTGCCCGCCGCCTCCAAACGTGACATCCACATAAACACCATCCGGCTTAATAGCCAGAGCATCTATGCATTCCTGCAGCATTACCGGGCGATGGTATTCCATTATACTAAAGGCTCCTCTGCCGGTTTGTCACCCAAAAACTTCTGGGCAAGCTGTGAGAAATTCTGCTGGTCCTGAATCAGGAAAGCTTCATACTTATCCGGATTCCAGATCTCCACACGATTCCCCAACCCTACTACAATCGCCTCTTTGTCCAGCTCTGCAAAACGCGCCATGGTACGGGGCACGATGAAACGGCCTGTACCATCCAGCTCTATTTCCGTGTTGCCACGAAAGAAATTTCGCTGAAAGTGACGGTACTCCTCGTTGAACTCATTCAGGCCGGCTACTTTGTCATAAATCACCTTCCACTCCGCCTTCGGATACAAAACCAGACACGGCTCAAACCCTCTCATCAGCACCACATGATTGCCCGACTCCTCCGGCAGGTTAGATTTTATCTTTGCAGGTAAAACCAACCTTCCCTTCGGATCAATCTTGCATTCAAATTCGCCAGAGAGGAAGTTCATGTTTGTGACAGCTTTCTCCATAGAGTTTTCGGAGTATACAAATGTAACGATTCAACAAAAGACCACAACCACATTCTCCCACTTTTTACCACTTTGTGGATAAATTACGGTTATCCACCCCACTTATCCACATTATCCACATTTTGTTGCTCCAATTTGGGTATAAGTTTATTTGCAGAAA
>NZ_JSYF01000212.1:0-2360 GCF_054824225.1 Pontibacter sp. HJ8 | reverse complement strand
CTTAAAGTATGGCGAGACCAATGCGCTGGGCTGTGTCACCGGCAAGCCGGTGGGGCAAGGCGGTATCAGAGGACGTGCAGAAGCAACCGGCCTGGGCGTGTATTATGGTATACGGGAAGCATTGGGCGATACGGAGCTCATGAAGCGCACCGGCATCACCGGCAATACCATGCAAGGCAAGCGCATCATCGTGCAGGGACTGGGAAATGTAGGCTATAACGCAGCGCATTTCTGCCAGCAGGATGGTGCCATCATCATAGGTATAGCAGAGCGCGAAGGAGGCATCTACAACGCGGATGGCATTGATGTGGCCGAAGCCTTCAAGCACCGCAGCGAGTCAGGCTCCATCCTGAACTTCGGCAATGCCCGGAATTTCGAAAATTCGATGGAGCTGCTGGAAGAAGAATGCGATATCCTGATCCCGGCTGCTCTGGAGAACCAGATCAACGAAGAGAATGCGGGCCGCATACGTGCCAAGATCGTTGCGGAAGGAGCCAATGGCCCCGTTACCCGGGATGCCGAGAAGATTCTGCTCAGCAATGGCGTCATTATCATTCCGGATCTGTACCTCAATGCCGGTGGTGTGACCGTTTCGTATTTTGAATGGCTCAAAAACCTTTCGAATGTACGGTTTGGGCGTATGGGGAAACGGGCAGAAGAAGCCAGCCACCGCCGCCTGGTCAATGCAATTGAGAGTTCTTCGGGCAAGAGCCTGAATGCAACCGAACGGAATCTGCTCATACAGGGGGCCGATGAGATCAGCCTGGTACGTTCCGGATTGGAAGATACCATGATCAATGCCTACCATGAAATAAGAGGAGTAATGAACAAAAAAGGGATAACCGATATGCGGACAGCCGCCTTCCTGTCAGCTATCGAAAAGATCGGGGTTAGCTACGAGGCGCTGGGAATTTTCCCTTAAGGTATAGCTGCTGGTAATCGGGTATACAAAAAAGTCAGGATCCTGCGTTCAGCGCTTGGTCCTGACTTTTTTGTATGAACAGAAGCCAATCTGTCGCTTCGGCCAGATCAGTAAAATAATTGAAATGGATGAAGTCGTGCCTGGGCAGGATACGGCCGGCTACGTAGTTGCTGATGAGTGCTTTAAAATGATCTTCTGAAAATATCACAGCCGCATAAATGTCCGACTGAATGCTCTCAAATACCTGTGGATAATATTCCTTGGTCAGCCATGCCTCCTGATCGGCAGTCAGGGGTCCTATGCTGGAAATATCAGTGCAATAAAAGCAGATTTTCCGGTAGGTTTTTACAAATTGCAGCGCCTGCCAATACACATCCTTCAATTGCTCGGTATCGGGCTTGGCTTTCCAGGTAATCGTCAAAACCTCCGGTTTACGTGAAAGCGCAATACGAGCAAAAAGAGATTCGCTTATCAGCATATAGCAGAACGCTTTATCATTGAAAGAACATTCGAAATATAGAATATAAATTCTGGGAAACAAATATTCCATCGTTTGTACTTTTTACAAATCCGTACAAATACATCCTCACGCAGAATTGTACTGGTTCAGCAAAATTCATTCGTTTCCTTACTTGCCATGGCTACTGTTCCATGTTACATTCTAAGAAATAAGGTTTGCTTTAATTCTGCCGTTATCCAGCATAGATCTGAACCGACTGCCCGATAAGAAATAACCATGCGTTTGTGCTCGCAGCCGGGGCGGTTTGTTGCTCACACCCGTCAACTCCAATTTGGTGGCAGACTACGGCATCAACCAGGTAAGCTCGGTCGAAATGAAACCACGGCGGAGGGGAATGCTTCCTCCCGGCTGTATTAACCAGGGCTATACCTGTTATAAAAAAGGCAGCAACCTTGCGGGTTGCTGCCTTTTTAAATTTACCTTTCAGCGTTTAGGTGCTATACCTTAAGGTAAAGCCTGCGGGCTTATACATTGTCAAGCTTCAGCCACTTTCTGTAGATCTTTTGTTGAAGTTCAGTCGGGTTTTGCACCTGCTCGAAAGTATAGCGTACGGCCGTATCCTGCACAATCGGCACCTGCAAGGTGAGCAGCTTGCCATCGCGGCTCACCACAACCGGTAGCTTCTCCCCTATGGCGCGGCCACTGATCAGGGTCTTAATATCTTCTTCCACCCGGTACCCGTCAATGGCGATAATCTCATCGTTCACGTTGATGCCGCCTTCCCAGGCGCTGCTGCCCCGTGACACGCTCTTCACGATCATTTTGCCATTTTCCATTGCCGTACCAGTTCCCCAGTTCAGGTTAGGTATACCTTTGTTCTGGTCGACGAGGCGCAGGCCGGCCGCTTCAAAATAGCTGTTGTAGTCGGGTGATTTGGTACCGTTGACATAGTCGCGGAAGAAGTCATCCAGCTTCTTT
>NZ_JSYF01000211.1:0-2681 GCF_054824225.1 Pontibacter sp. HJ8 | reverse complement strand
GGCTAGTACGTTAGATTATAAGCTTGTCTAAGCCAGCATCGTTCGTAGAGTAAGACAGTGCCTAAGCATCCGCCCTTGAATTATCAGAAGTAAGAAACGAGACAAAATCATCTACCTTGTTTAAAGGCACATCATCCGGAATATAGGTATGAAATGCTTTTTCCACTTCCAGAATAATATCTACCAGATCAACAGTATCGAAACCTATCTCATCAAAACTTTGAACAAAAAGTTGTGCCGGGGCAACATTCTTGTGAACATTTATTAATTGCACCAGCTCTTGCTTCAGGGTTAGTTTGTATGGATGAATTAGTAACATATGAGTAAAGTCTTATTTAACGTTAGTAACTGAAATCAGAGCAGTACTTACTCCAGTCCTTTCTTTTCAGGATTCCAGAAGGGCTTCACTTTTAGCTTGCTGCTGGGCCATTGCAATTCATTTCTAAAATAATGGGTAAGGGCAACACAGACCCAGCTGTCTCCGGCAATGTAAATCATCTTCTCACCTTTCATTTCAGGAATTATTTCTTTTATAAGCTGAAGAAGTTCTGCCGTAGGGTTTTGGGGCAGTTGGGTAAAAGAAAAAGGATTCGAGCCATCAATATCCGGATACAGCTCCTGCATGTTCTGATGATAAATGATGCTCTTTACTTTTTTTCCTAGCGGGAGATTACGTCGTATCTCATACAGATGCGCCAAAGCGGAAAGATCACCGATCATCAGGTAACTATCAGCCGTATCATCTACCAAAAATTTTCCTTTGTGCCAGGCAAAATACACCTGATCGTCTACTTTGGACTGTGCAGCCCAAGTGGCACCCGGACCATTGCTCTCTGTTGCAATGGCCAGGTCTATTGTACCTTTCTCTTTATCTATGTCCCAAACGGTATAGCTTCTGATCTTGTCTTTAGTAGACAGTGCATCATTGTCCAAGCCTACCGCTACTCTAAGAAAGTAGCCAGGCACAAACTCTGCCTTCCTGATACTGTCACTGTGTATCCTGATGTGATACACGGCAGGTGTTAATATTGCTTTATGAATGACGGTTGCCTTATTTAGCAACCGTTTCATGAAGGCTTCTATTATGGCCATTATGCTGGTTCCTTTATTAGCTTTTGTAAAGATTACAAGGACATGCTTGTACTTCTATCTCCAGCAAACTTAGGCTGAATAGGAGCTTTTTTGAATCGACCCCAGGCAACAAAGGCTGCTAGTGCAAATAATACTATAGTTGGAACGAACGGTTCATTATTCATTAAATGGTATCCGAAAGCCAGTACCATGATAACGGCCAAACCCAGCGCAGCAAGTGGTGTCAGTACAGGCTTGATTCGTAAGGCAGCTGGCATGATCAAACCAATAGCTGCTAATAGCTCACTGATCCCAATAAAGCGAACCATACCTTCTCCAAATGAATTTACATAGGTCATGCCCTGTGCCGCAAGCTCGGGAAGTGGTGTAACCAGTTTCATAAAGCCGGCCATGCCAAATGCTACGGCTAATAGTACCTGTACTACCCAAAGTGTGATGTGCAGGGCTTTAGAACGGTATTGTGTAGTTGCTGTGTTGTAAGTTGTCATGATGATAAAATCTAGAGTTTTAGTTTTTTACTTATCTTGTGCTACAAAGGTAGCGTGCTCCTAAAGCCAGCGCCTTGATGTATGTTAAGAAATATGACAGAGACCTTTTTGAACTATCTACGCTCCAAGCTGGCTATCACCGACCAGCAATTTTCCCAACTCGAGCCACATTTAAAAACACGGCACGTAGAGAAGGGACAGGCATTACTAAGTGTCGGAGAAGTGTGTTTGTATGGTGGCTTTGTACTGAAGGGGTGTCTGCGAAGCTATGTAATCGATGAAAAGGGAAAAGAGCATATTATTCAGTTTGCACCTGAAAACTGGTGGATAGCCGAACAGATCAGTTTATTTAAAAAGACTCCTGCTATCTTTTACATAGATGCCGTTGAAGCGACCGACCTTTTAGCCATAGACATGGCCTTCTTTGATGAATTGAATAGGATCGTTCCTGACGTACAACAGCTGATGAGTAGTTTACAGCTAAACAGCCTTCGAACTTTTCAGAAACGGCTCATCAGCCACTTAAGTGAAACCGGGGAACAGCGGTATGTAGGTTTTGTTGAAACTTATCCATCCCTTTCGCTGCGCTTGCCGCTCTGGATGATTGCTTCTTACCTGGGCCTGACTCCCGAATCACTCAGTCGTATACGCAAAGAGTTGATGGATAAGTAATAGTACCTATTGGCTCTCTTATTATGCCTTCAAAAATGTTTCGAGACTAGTTAAGCTCATGTGGACAAGGTTCGACAACTCCATCTTTAA
This sequence comes from Pontibacter sp. HJ8, assembly GCF_054824225.1. Classification (NCBI taxonomy): domain Bacteria; kingdom Pseudomonadati; phylum Bacteroidota; class Cytophagia; order Cytophagales; family Hymenobacteraceae; genus Pontibacter; species Pontibacter sp. HJ8. The sequence goes on along the minus strand of NZ_JSYF01000211.1, from coordinate 339 downwards.
GTCTATACTATAACTCATTAAAACCTACTTATTTCATCAAATAAGCAGGTTTTTTGTTTTCAGCGTAACAGGAAAATAACAAAAAGGTTTTTCATGTTATTACTCCTTCCATTTCAGGCTTGTTTACCTTGTTTCTAATTTGTACAAATCCATTTCTCCGGCTGCTCATAAACAAAATTGCTCAGAGTTCTATTTGTAGTGTGTTGATACTATTAGGCTTTCCTAAATAAACGACGTTTTCTGGGACACAGGCCAAAGTCCGGGAGGAGGTCGACCCCTGCTGAACCATAATAGGCGTTATGAGGCCCTGGAAGGATATAATAATAGCACTGTTTTTCC
>NZ_JSYF01000210.1:0-3168 GCF_054824225.1 Pontibacter sp. HJ8 | reverse complement strand
CGACCAGGGCTGGCGCATCGAGATCAAAAAATATCCGAAACTGACCGAAGTAGGTGCCTGGCGTGACAGCACCCTGATCGGCCACTACTGGGACTTGCCCCAGACCTATAAGAAGGAAAGCCATGGCGGCTTCTATACCCAGGAACAGATCAAGGAAGTCGTAGCTTATGCCCAGGAGCGCTTTATCAATGTGGTGCCGGAGATCGAAATGCCGGGCCACGCAGTAGCGGCACTCACAGCATACCCGGAGCTTTCCTGCACCGGAGGGCCTTTTATCGTGGAGTCGAAGTGGGGCATTTTTCATGATGTATTCTGCGCCGGCAACGAGCAGACCTTTACTTTCCTGGAAGATGTGATGACCGAAGTGATGGCCCTGTTCCCGAGCAAGATCCTGCACATCGGTGGCGACGAATCCCCGAAAACCCGCTGGAAAGCCTGCCCGAAATGCCAGGCCCGCATCAAAACAGAAAACCTGAAAGACGAACACGAGCTGCAGAGCTACTTTGTGCAACGCATGGAGAAATTTGTGAACGCCAAAGGCCGTACCATTATCGGCTGGGATGAGATACTCGAAGGCGGCCTGGCACCGAACGCCTACGTGATGTCGTGGCGCGGAACGAAAGGGGGCATTGCAGCCGCCAAAGAAAAACACTATGTAGTGATGACGCCGGGTACGCACCTCTACTTTGACCATTACCAGGGCGAGCGCGACCTGGAGCCAACGACTATCCATGGTTATAGCACGCTGGAGAAGGTATACTCCTTTGAACCTACGCCGGCTGAGCTGACAAGCGAAGAGAAGAAATACATCCTGGGCGCCCAGGCCAATGTTTGGACCGAATATATCCCCACTTCAGAACATGTCGAGTATATGGTCTTCCCGCGTATATCCGCCTTGTCGGAAGTGTTGTGGACGCCTGCCAAACTCAAAGATTGGAAGAGTTTCCAGCATCGCATGCAGCAGCAGTACAAGCGTTATGATGCCTTAGGTATCAACTATGCCCGAAGCGCCTTCAACGTCCGGCAGCAGGTACAGGTAGACACGCTGAGCGGTACAGCCAAAGTGAGCTTTGCCACCGATGCTACCAATGTGAAGCTTTACTATACCCTCGACGGCACCGAACCAACGACCGCCTCGCAGCACTATACCGGACCGTTTACCTTAAAGAAGACGGCCACCATCAAGGCAGGGGCCTTTGCAGAAGGCAAACTAGCAGGGAAAGTAAGCACTAAGACCTTTGATGCCCACAAAGGCCTGGCAAAGTCTGTCACCCTGCTTACGCCGGCTCATCAGAGCTATTCAAACAAAGCAAAGCTGGTGAACGGCCTGCAGGGATCCACGGATCAGACCGACGGCCACTGGACCGGTTTCCTGGGTACAGACATGGAAGCCATCGTGGACCTGCAGAAGGTGCAGCCGATTATACGGCTGAGCACTACTTTTATGCAGAACATCGGCTACCGCATCTTCCTGCCACTGCAGGTGGAGTATGCCGTGTCAGAAGACGGGAAAAACTACAGAACGGTCGATGTGATACAAAATGCCAATCCACTGAACGCAGAAGGCATCATGACGCACGAAGTCGCTGCCACCCTCCCGGTGACCAGAGCCCGCTATGTGAAAGTGAAAGCCAAAAGCGTAGGCGTAAGCCCGGAGAAGTATCCTTCTGCCGGGCAGAAAGCCTGGCTCATGGCCGATGAAATAAAAGTGGAGTAACACAGCAAGTAAAGCAGATAAACTTTATATTGTACCTTCAATCCAAACTGGTCCAACTCCTACAGGTATGCCTTTGCGAAGGCAGCACAGGTTTGGATGATCCGTACCAAACAGACAGTCACTGAACACTATTTTGCACCTTAGTTATACCTTGAAAAAATAATGACGAAAGTAGCTCCATCCACAAACGACAAGACCGGACAGGTGAATGAGCCGGGCGGTTACATGCGCTCCATCATCATCATAGGCGCCCTGTTTTTCATCTTCGGCTTCGTTACCTGGCTTAATTCCCTGTTGATTCCTTATCTAGAGATCGCATGTGAGTTGACCAAGTTCCAGTCCTTCTTCGTAACCTTTGCTTTCTACATTGCCTATCTGGTGATGGCACCTCTGTCGACCAGGGTGCTGAAAATGTTCGGCTTTAAGAATGGGATGTCGGTGGCCCTGGTTGTGATGGCCGTGGGTGCAGCGCTGTTTATTCCGGCAGCGATGACTCGGATTTATCTGCTTTTCCTGATGGGCTTGTTCATCATAGGATGTGGCTTGGCTATCTTGCAGACAGCTTCTAATCCCTATATTACGATTGTTGGCCCGGCAGAGAGTGCTGCCAAACGCATCAGCATCATGGGGATTTGCAATAAGTTTGCCGGTGCATTGGCCCCTATCATTCTGGGTCTTTTCCTCAAACTTGAAGATGCGGATAATCTTCGTTCCGAGATCGCAGGTATGACCGATGCTGCCCGCGAGGCTGCCTTGGACGCAATGGCGTTGCAGGTGATTTCACCTTATATAGGTATAGTTGTTGTGCTGCTGATTCTCGGACTGTGGATATACCGTTCCAGCCTTCCGGAAGTAGATACGGATCAGGAGGACGAAACAGTTGCTGCTGCTAACACCGGTAAGAAGAGCGTATTTGATTTTCCGCACGTATTACTGGGAGTTTTTTCGCTCTTCCTTTACGTTGGCGTGGAGGTGATGGCTGGCGATTCTATTATCAGCTACGGCGCTTCACAAGGTATACCGCTCACTACGGCAAAGTTCTTTACCAGTGCTACCATGGTGGCTATGGTGGTCGGCTACATAATCGGTATCATCACTATACCAAAATATATTAAGCAGGAAAACGCACTGAAGTTCTGTGCCATTTTAGGTATAGCTTTCTCTTTAGGTGCAATCATGACTACAGGATATGTATCAGTGGCTTTCATTGCCCTGTTAGGCCTGGCTAACTCACTGATGTGGCCTGCCATCTGGCCACTTGCATTGGCTGACGTAGGACGCTTCACCAAAGCAGCCTCTTCACTACTGGTAATGGGTATCGCTGGTGGAGCAGTTATTCCACTTATTTACGGAGCTTTGGCTGATGCCTTCAACGCACAGCAAGGCTACTGGATCATGGTGCCTTGCTACCTGTTCATTCTGTATTATGCCGTTGCAGGTCATAAAGTGAG
>NZ_JSYF01000209.1:0-5493 GCF_054824225.1 Pontibacter sp. HJ8 | reverse complement strand
AAGAATAGACAGAAATAAAAAGGTCATCGAGATCAAAGGGCTCAAAAAAGCCTTCGATGATTTTGAAGTGCTCAAAGGGGTGGATCTGGACCTTTACCAGGGCGAGAACCTGGTGGTGCTGGGCCGCTCCGGAACAGGGAAATCGGTGTTGATCAAGATCATATCCGGTCTTCTGAGAGCCGACCAGGGATACGTCAATGTACTCGGAAAAGAGGTAGACAAACTCAGCCCGAGGGAGCTGGAAGCCCTGCGCCTGAAGATCGGTTTTTCTTTCCAGAACAGCGCGCTCTACGACAGTATGACGGTGAAAGACAACCTGGAATTCCCCCTGATCCGGCATTCAAAAGAACTTACTGAAAAAGACCGCGACCGGATCATCCGGTTCGTACTGGAAGCGGTGGGGCTTTCACAGGCCATTCACCAAATGCCTTCCGAGCTTTCCGGCGGACAAAGAAAACGAATAGGTATAGCCCGCACGCTGATTCTCAAACCGGAGATCATGTTGTACGACGAGCCCACCGCTGGCCTCGACCCGATCACCAGTATGGATATAAATAACCTCATCAACGACGTGCAACGTAGATTCAATACCTCCTCGATCATCATCACGCACGACCTTACCTGTGCCCGTGCAGTTGGCGACCGCATTGTGATGCTGCTCGACGGGCAGTTTCAGCGGCAAGGCACTTTTGAAGAAGTATTCGCTACAGAGGATGAGCGGGTAAAAGCGTTTTACAATTATAACTTTATAGACTAAATGAGCACGGCAGATAATAAACGTTCCGTAATCGTCGGAATCTTCGTATTTCTGGCCCTTGTAATCCTTGTTGCAGGCATTTTCACGCTGGCAGGACAGCAGAAGCGCTTCATCAGCACCCTCGCAGTCCGGGCTGTGTTCGATGATGTGGCCGGCCTGAAGACGGGTAATAACGTCTGGTTTTCGGGGGTCAAGATCGGCACGATCAAAGCGATCAACCTCTACGGCGACTCGCAGGTGGAAGTGGTCATGAACATTGAGCAGCGGGCACAGGAGTATATCCGCAAGGACGCCATTGCCCGCATCAGCTCCGAGAGTTTTATCGGCAACAAGAACATCGTGCTCGATGGCGGCACCCAACAGGCAGCACCGGTAGAGAACGGGGATGTACTGAAGGCTGTCAACCCGCTCAACACCGATGACCTGATGGAGACCCTGCAGAAAAACAACAAGAACCTGGTCGACATTACAGATGATTTTAAGCAACTGAGCGGCAAGATCGTACGTGGTGAAGGAACCATAGGCGCTATCCTGACCGACTCCCTGCTGGCCAACGACCTGCGGGCTATGGTCGACAACCTGCAGCAGACTTCGCGCAGTACGGTAAGCGCCTCGCGGGCCCTTTCTCAGTTTACGTCCAAGCTGAACACACCCGGTGGCCTGGCCAACGAAATGCTGACCGATAAAGAAGTGTTTGCGCAACTCAAAACCTCCATGGCACAGCTGGAGGAGGCAACCGCTTCGGCCAATGAGATCACCGAGAACCTGCGAACGGCTACCAACAAACTCAACAACAATAGCAATGCGGTGGGGGTGCTGCTGAGCGATGAGAAATTTGCCAGGCAGCTCCAGAGCACCATGCAGAACCTGGAGACGAGCACCGAGAAATTTGACCAGAACATGCAAGCCCTGCAAAACAATTTCCTGCTAAGGGGCTACTTCAAGAAACAGGCCAAGGAAGAGGCCAAAAGACTCGAACAGCAACCAACTCAACCGCTGCAGCTGCAGGACTCTACGATTCAGCAATCGGATACGCTTAAGCAAAAGTAGAAGGAGGACGCAGGACACACGAGTCCTTCCTGACTCAGAACTCGTGACTCAGAACTCTATTTCCATAATGCAAAAAGGGCAAATCTAAACGATCTGCCCTTTTTGCATTATGGAAATAGAATTGCTTTAAGCTGCCCCGTATTCCTGGCGGATCCGGGCGGCTGTTTCTTCGAATTCTTCTTTGCTGAACTTCTGCTTGTTGGCAAAATTCATGTCAGCCATTTTGTTCAGCGGGATCAGGTGTACGTGTGCATGGGGCACTTCCAGTCCTACTACTGCTACGCCGATCCGCTTGCAGGGGACGGCCTTCTCTACGGCGGCGGCCACCCGTTTGGCAAAAGCCATCAGGCCCAGGTATAGCTCGTCCTCGAGGTCAAAGATATAGTCGATCTGCTGCTTCGGAATCACGAGGGTATGGCCTTTGGTCGTCGGAAACACATCCAGAAAGGCCAGGTAACGGTCGTCCTCTGCTACTTTGTAGGCAGGTATATCTCCTTTAACGATCTTTGTGAATATGGATGCTTCCATTGTTTTATCGGCTGATTTCCAATACTTCAAACTGCAACTTACCTGCAGGTACGGTAATTTCGGCCACATCGCCGACGGACTTGCCTAAAAGTCCTTTTCCGATAGGCGATTTTACAGAGATTTTACCTGATGCCAGGTCCGCCTCCTCTTCGGCTACCAGCAGGTAGTCCATGACCATGTTGTTTTTGAGGTTCTTGATCTTCACTTTGGAAAGGATCAAGGCTTTGCTTGAATCCAGGTTCGATTCATCGATGAGGCGGGCATTGCCTACTACTTCCTCCAGTTTGGCAATTTTGAGCTCCAGATGCCCTTGTGCGTCTTTTGCGGCATCGTATTCGGCATTTTCGCTCAGGTCACCCTTGTCGCGTGCTTCTGCCAGTTGGCGTGCTACCTCCGCACGGCCTTTCGTTTTGAGCTCTGCCAGTTCGGCCTTCAGTTTCTGTAAACCTTCTGCAGTGTAATATGAAATGTTGCTCATAATAATGTTTTTTCTCTTTTTAAAACACAAAAACAAAAAGAACGGCTATGTCACACATAACCGTTCTTTTTGCCTAATATGTTGATGGTTGATTAAATCTGTTTTAAGCCTGCCTTTTTGTGTACTGTTGGGTTACCGTATAATTTAAGGAAATAACCTGCTTCAAAAGGAGCGCCCCGAGTAACCCTCGTCGGATACCCTTTGAAACAAATATACGAACTTTTTATATACAAGTAGTATTTCGCAAATAGTTATTATTTGTTAATGAGCCGGCATGAATACCAGCTATTCTGCTCATAGTTATACGTCTGCACCGAAATTAAGCTGCTGGATTGTCTCTCACACGCTGAACTTCCTGCGTCAGTGGCTGCGCTATACCTGGTTAACCTTTCCTTCTTCCCGCTACAATTTGCCGGCTCGCTTCAGCGCAGCGAGCTTCTCTACCAGTACCTCGTTGATCTTGACGTAGGATTCATACGTCCAGCCGGCGATGTGCGGCGTGAACACCACATTCGCGGCAGCGGCCAGGTAGGTATAGTTCTGCTCCTGGTGCGCGGTCAGGGTATGGAGCTTCTCGTTTTCGAGTACATCCAGCGCAGCTCCTTTCAGGGTTCCCGCCTGCAGGTGCTGTACCAGCGCGGTTTGATCCACCACCTCTCCCCGCGATGTGTTCAGGAACCAGATCCGCTTGCGGAAGGCGCTGAAAAAGTCATCGTTGGCAAACGTGCGGTTCTCAGGTATAAACGGTATGTGCAGACTGACAATGTCGGCCTCCGCCTGCAACTGTTCCAGCGAAACCCGCTCAGCCGGTGCGCAGATCTTGTCTTCAGCATAGCGGTCATAGGCCAGTATGCGGCAGCCAAAACCACTTAACACCTGGGCGAAGCTCTGTCCCATGTTGCCATACCCGATAATGCCGACTGTCTGGCCGCTGATCTCCTCTCCCCTGTTCTCTTCGCGCAGCCATACCTTGTCCCGCACCTGCCTGTCGCCGCGAGTGATGTTGCGCATAAGTGAGAGCAGCATACCCAATGCATGTTCCCCCACTGCCTGCCGGTTGCCCTCGTTGGCCCCGATCAGTGCGATACCGCGTTCCTGCAACGCCTCGGCATCAATGTTGTCTACCCCTGCTCCTGCCCGGGCGACGAACTTGAGCTTACCGGCCAGCCGGATGGTATCGGCCGTAATGCGCATTTTGCTCCGCACGATCAGTCCGTCAAAACCGGCCAGCGCTTCACATACTTCCACCGGCTTTATATCCGGACGGTAATCGGCTTCCATACCGATGCTTTCGAGCATGGGAAATAGGCTGGGATGAATTTCATCTATAATCAGGACGCGGGCAGCAGTCATAGCAAAAAACGAGGTTTATAAATCATACAGCATATGGGCCACACCAAAATAAATAGCCAGCCCCAGCAGGTCGTTGGCAGTCGTGATGAAAGGACCGGCCGCCACCGCCGGATTCACGCCTAACTTATCGAGCAGCATCGGCGTCAGCGTACCCATGAGCGAGGCCAGCATCACCACCGAAAATAATGCAAAGGATACGACAATGGAAAGTTTCAGATCCTGGCGGAAGAGGTAGGTAAAGACAAACACCAGCGCCGAAATGATGAGCGCATTCAGCAGGGCCACCATGATCAGCTTGAAAAGACGTTGGGCAAAATTATCAAATATCACGGCGTTGGAGGACAGGGTCTGAATGATGATCGAAGAAGACTGTATACCTACGTTTCCTCCCGTTGCGGTGATCAGCGGCACGAACAACGCCAGCACCGGCAACAGGGCGATATCCCCTTCAAAAAACTCCATGAAGTAGGCGGCAAACAAGCCCCCCACCATGCCGATGATCAGCCAGGGTATACGGGAACGCGAGATACGGAATACACTGTCGTCTTCCTCCACATTTTCGGAGATACCTGTCATGAGCTGGCGGCTGAGTTCGGCCTGCTCCTGCATCACATCGATCATGTCGTCGATCGTGATACGGCCCAGCAGCCTCCCCTGGATGTTGACCACAGGTATAGCTTCCAGGTCATATTTCTGCATCACGCTTACCACTTCGTTCTCGTCGCGGAAGGACTCGATGGAGATCACGTCCGGGCTAAAAATATCTTTTACCAATTTATCATCCCGTGAGAGCAACAGGGCTTTGATGCTCAGGCGTCCTAACAGGATATCCCGGTTGTCTACCACATAAACCGTATAGATCTTCTCCACATCCTCGGCCTGCCGGCGTATCTCTTCAATACATTGTCGCACCCGCCAGTTGATGTTCACCTTGATCAGTTCCTTGGCCATCAGACCGCCGGCGCAGTCTTCTTCGTAGTGCAGCAGGTCCAGGATGTCTTCCGCTTTCTCCTCGTTGTCGAGCAGGGCGATGACTTCTTCGCGCCGCTGCACATTCTGCTCGTTGAGAATATCCACGGCATCATCCGAGTCCATCAGGTTGACATAGCGGGCTATTTCCTGGCTGGTAAAGTATTGCAGGAAATCGGTACGGATGTCGTAGTCCAGGTCACTCAATATCTCTGCTCCTATCTCGGGGGGCAGCAGGTCCAGCACATACTTCGATTCGTTGGCATCGAGCTCATACAGCACCGTGGTGATGTCAGCCGGATACATCTCAGACATGGTCTCGAGTAAAAACGCTGTGTCCTGACGCGCGATCGCTTCT
>NZ_JSYF01000022.1:0-1926 GCF_054824225.1 Pontibacter sp. HJ8 | reverse complement strand
ATTAGTCAGTTGTTTAGTAAGATACGCAACGAAATATAGGAAAATTTATTCATTTATCAACTAGCAGAAGAATTCGGTCAGTTTTTTACTTTCAGACTGATCCTTTACGCTGTCCCAAGGCAAAATAGGAAAGCGTGCCGGATGCAGTGCAATTTAGGTTTGACTTTCAAGGTATTGATAACAAGCTGCTTAAGCGGAAACCCATTATGAGGATGCTGGACAGCTGTTATACCTGCCAGGAGCTCACAAAAAATGTTCTAAAATAAGCTGTAAACCTTGTGAACTTATCTGCGTTCTTTTATCTTTATACTATCAGTTAATGTAGCGAGTGCTACGGCTCTGTACCGGAAACCTATAGAATAACTGGTCAAAGGCACAGGGTTCATGTCGGACTAAAGAGAAAGGAGGTGCTATGTCTAATCCATCAGTCGTCTTAGTAAGCCTTGGTAATAGTGTTCACCTTAACAGTGAACTGGCTTAGTAAGCAGTAAGTATCTACTGCTTATGCAATAAATATTACCTTTGGTCTTCCGTGATGGTGCTTCTGTAAAACAGGGCGCCGCTTGTTAAGATTTGAAGGATTCTAAAGCGCTTGATGTATCTTGACGGGCTACATCAGGCGCTTTTTCTTTTTCCCCATTCACAAGTCTTCCTTGTAGATCGTATTGTTGCCTGTTCTCCTCTCCCGAACAAAGGTGGCTACATAAGACAACACCGCCAGAAAGCAGCTTAGCCCCATTACCAGCAATACGATATGTTGGCTGTCCCATTCAAAGGTGCCCGGGCTGATACGCAGGATCAGGGCAAATCCTGCCAGCAGGGTAAGTGCCGTGACCGTGTTGAAAACAAAACGATTGTGCTTGCGCAGGTGGTAGGTACAGGCCAGAAGCAGTATCCCGAAAGCAGGAGCTATCAGGGTGATGAGTGGTCTGGAAGGAACGAGTAAATAGCCGGCTATACCTGCTATTATGAGTACGAGGGCATTGATCGTGTTGATGATGTAAGGATGCACCATGTCTTCTGTTTTTAGGGAAGAAATACCGGACAGGCTTGTGTGCCCGTCCGGCTATATAGTGTATCTTACGTAGTGAGGTGGGAAATATGTTTGGATACGGGCTGCAGGTTATAGCACACGTCTGACATCCAGAAAGCGGTCGTCATAGCGGGTACCCTGTACTTTGCTGATCTTAACGCCCCCGTTCGAAGAGGAGTGCACAAACTCAATGGTATCGCCCGGGGTGGCAATCACAATGCCCACATGGCCGGGCTCCCGTACCTGCATGTCTGTACCTGTAAAGATGACCAGGTCACCAGGTTGCGCATCTTCTTTGGCTACCGGTACGCCGTCCAGCGCCTGTGTGGTGGAAGAGCGGCTAACCGGAACATCAAACTTTTCGAAAACATGGGAAGTAAATCCCGAACAGTCAAAACCATCTCTACTGGTACCGCCATATACATAAGGGCTTCCGATCAGCGTCAATGCATACGCTATTAGCGGCTCGGCAGAAACAGCTCCGGAAGCTTTGTACCAGCTTTTATCTTCTTTCGCTATTCTGCTCTTGCCTGTTTTTGCATCCGGTGCATGCAAGTTTTTTGTCAGGGTGACTGTCTGGTGTACAACCGGAAGGTCTTGAGCAGTTTCAGCAGTATAGTCTGGTTTAACTGCAAGAATGATTAGCAGCAGTAAAACAGGCGCGGCGAAGGCAAGGAATATCTTTTTCATAGGTATCTCGGGTCTTGGGTTCAGTACTCAACAAGTTATATGAGAATATCGTGCCAATCTGGCCAAAATGAGCTGGAAGAACAGTGATACTGGTTGGGAATGGAGCTAGCGGGGTAGCCCGCTGTAGTTTTTTTCACCCTTCGATTCAGCCTGTTTATCGGGAGAATAAAGCTATTCATCTAACTATAGGGTTCCCTGAACTT
>NZ_JSYF01000208.1:0-2473 GCF_054824225.1 Pontibacter sp. HJ8 | reverse complement strand
ATTGAGGCGGGTTGTGAATATATCCGGATTACGGCCCCTAGCATCAAGGAAGCCGAAAACTTACGCGCTATACGCGACGAACTGCGCCGACGCGGGTATCAAGCTCCGCTGGTGGCAGACATCCACTTCACTCCGAATGCTGCCGAAGTGGCTGCCCGTATCGTGGAGAAGGTCCGCGTGAATCCCGGTAACTATGCCGACAAAAAGAAATTCGAAGTAATAGAATACAACGACACCACCTACCAGGCCGAGCTGGACCGTATCCGGGAGCGTTTTGTGCCGCTGGTGCGCATCTGCAAGGAGCACGGTACGGCCATGCGCATCGGCACCAACCATGGCTCCCTGTCAGACCGCATCCTGAGCCGCTACGGCGATACTCCACTGGGTATGGTAGAGAGTGCCCTGGAATTTTTGCGCATCTGTGAAGATGAGCAGTATTACAACATTGTGATCTCGATGAAGGCTTCTAACACGCAGGTGATGGTGCAGGCTTACCGTCTGCTGGTGCAGAAACTGGAGGAGGAAGGGTTGAAACCCTACCCGCTGCACCTGGGCGTAACAGAGGCCGGCGAGGCAGAAGACGGCCGCATCAAATCGGCTGTCGGGATTGGCACTTTGCTCGAAGATGGCCTGGGTGATACGGTTCGTGTATCGCTGACAGAGGCACCGGAAGCAGAGGCTCCTGTAGCCAAGGCCCTGATCGATCGCTATACTTACCGGGCTGAGAAGGCCGAGCCGATCCAGCCCATTTGCAATGTGCCCATCGATCCGTTTCAGTACCACCGCCGGGAAACAAACGAAACAGAGAACCTGGGGGGGCAAAACGTGCCACGCGTGGTAGCCGACCTGAGCCGCCTCACCGATGTGCAGTATGCGGACCTGAAATGCGTCGGGCACCTGTACTCCATGCTGCTCGACAAGTTCAACATGAATGACCTGGGAGCGGACTATATTTATTCCGGCGATCAGCCGATCACGTTCATGCTGCCCAATGGCCTGAAGGAAATAGTGAACTACGTGCCCTGGCAGCTGGCAGAGGATCAGGAAAACCGGCATCCGCTGCTCACCGCCAGGCAATACATGGACGCGACGGATTTGCATCCGAAGCTTAATTTTGTGGAGGCGACAATACACGACATCCTTCCCGAGTTGATGGAGCGCCTGAAACAAGACGCGACAGCAGTGCTCGTGCTCCACACGAATAATGCGCATGCGATGCCGGAGCTACGTAAGTGCTTCTTCCGGTTGATGAACAACGGCGTACAGAATCCGGCCATCATCAGGCGGGCTTACGGCCAGCTGACTGCGGACGAGGTACAGCTGTACGCTTCTACAGACGTGGGCGGTCTGCTGATCGACGGGCTAGGGGACGGCATTCTACTGGGAACCGAGCTGTTGCCGGAGCAGGAAAAAGGGGAGTGGCTGCAGACGATTGACAAGCTGAATAACCTGAGCTTTGGAATCCTGCAGGCCGCACGTACCCGCATGAGCAAGACAGAGTATATCAGCTGCCCGAGCTGCGGCCGTACCTTATTTGACCTGCAGGAAACCACTGCGATGATCCGCAAGCGTACCGACCACCTGAAAGGCGTGAAGATCGGGATTATGGGCTGCATCGTGAACGGCCCCGGCGAAATGGCCGATGCCGATTATGGGTATGTCGGGGTAGGCAAAGACAAAATCGCGCTCTACAGGGGGCAAACCGTGGTGAAAAAAGCGGTACCTGCTGACCGTGCCGTAGATGAACTGATCGAGCTGATTCGGGAAGATGCCAAATGGATAGAGCCCTTGAAGCTGGAGGTATAGCTAAAATTTAAAAGCGCTGGTCTAAATCATTTATAACGATTGACTGTTTAATAAAGGAAGCCGAACGCATCGTTCATGCTATACCTATACGAATTCATCCTAACTGATTAATGAAAATATTATGAAAGGAATGTTTGATTTTTCGGAAGTTGCTACCTATTTCTTCCGGAAGAAAGACCCAAACCGTAGATCGAATTTTAACCTGCGCACCATGCATACCATCAACAAAATTTCGATTTTGATGTTTCTGGCAGCTATGGTCTACTTTGTTATAAAACACATATAATTAGTAGCTGTGAACATAGAAGCGTTCAGAGATTACTGCATTTCAAAAGCGGGTACTACAGAAGAACTGCCTTTTGATGACGACACGCTCGTGTTTAAGGTATGCGGCAAAATGTTTGCCCTCTGTAGCCTTTCTGAGTTTGGGAAAAGGATAGCCTTGAAATGCGAGCCGCAGCGGGCAGCTGAGCTTCGTGACCAGTACTCCCAAATCAAACCTGCTTTCCATATGAGCAAGGTTCACTGGAACGATGTTTTACCGGAATCTGGTTTACTCGATTCGCTCATCATCCAGCTTATTGAAGATTCTTATGCACTCGTGGTTGCCAAACTACCCAAAGCCAAACGACAGGAACTTGAAGTATAGCGAAAAGCCATCAGGTAT
>NZ_JSYF01000207.1:0-4973 GCF_054824225.1 Pontibacter sp. HJ8 | reverse complement strand
ATAACCTGTAATGGGCTTTTCTCCTAAATTCGGTAGATCATATAAAATAAATTTTTACAGATGGGCAATATACTTCGAGAGAAAATCCTCGCCCGTGAGAAGAGCGCCGCTTATTATGCAGCGGAAAGAGCGATGGCACAGGGAGCCTATCCTTATTTCAGATCAATTGAGTCTGCGCAGGATACGGAAGTGATTATAGATGGCAAGCGGGTGCTGATGTTTGGATCCAATGCCTATCTGGGACTGACCAACCATCCCAAAGTAAAAGAAGCCGCCACCAAGGCCATCGAGTTATACGGTACCGGATGTGCCGGTTCCCGTTTTCTAAACGGCACACTCGACATCCACCTGGAACTGGAGAGAAGGCTGGCCGAGTATGTGGGAAAGGATGCTGCCCTTGTATTCAGCACTGGTTTTCAGGTAAACCTGGGTGTGATTTCCTGCCTCACAGGCCGCAACGATTACATTATACTGGATGAGTTTAACCATGCCTCCATCATCGATGGCAGCCGGCTATCTTTCTCCAAAGTGATCAAGTACCGGCACAACGACATGCACGACCTGGAGCAGAAGCTGAGCAGGTTGCCGGCCGACGCGATCAAACTGATCGTGGTGGACGGGGTCTTCAGCATGGAAGGGGATATTGTGAAATTGCCCGAACTTGTCACCCTGGCCGAACGCTACGGCGGCAGCATCATGGTGGATGACGCGCATGGGCTGGGCGTGATCGGCCGGCAGGGGGCAGGTACGGCCTCCCACTTCGGGCTGACCGATCAGGTAGATCTGATCATGGGAACCTTCAGCAAATCGCTGGCTTCGCTGGGTGGTTTTATCGCCAGCGACAACGATACCATCCTATACCTGAAGCACCATGCCCGTTCGCTTATTTTCAGTGCCAGCATGTCGCCTGCGTCTGTGGCGAGCACCCTGGCAGCACTGGACCTGATACAGTCAGAGCCAGAACATATAGCGAACCTGTGGACGAATACCCGCTATGCCACCGGGCTGTTGAGATCGGCAGGTCTTGAGCTGGGCCCTACCGAAACCCCCATCATCCCGATCTACGTGCGGGACAATGACAAGACGTTCCAGGTAACGAAGATGCTGCAGGACAAAGGTATTTTTGTGAATCCTGTTGTGGCTCCTGCTGTGCCCGCGGACGCTACTCTATTAAGACTTTCTATTATGGCCACCCATACGTTTGGCCAGATCGAGGAGGCTGTCAGCAAAATTTCAGAAGCTTTCAGATCCATTCAGATTAACACCGGGAATGCGGCATATGAAGCAAGTACTACCCGTTAATTCCAAACAGCAGCTGAAAGCCTTCATAGACTTCCCGCATGAGCTCTATCAAGGTGATCCCTACTATGTGCCGGAGCTGTATATCGCCCAAAAGGATTTGCTCACACCGGGCAAACATCCTTTTTATGAACATTCTTCCCTGCAGCCCTTCCTGGCTTACCAGGATGGCAAAGTAGTCGGCCGGATTGCTGCGATACTCAACAACAACCACAATGCCTTCAACAATAGCCAGGATGGATTCTTCGGTTTCTTTGACTGTGTGAATGATGACCAGGTAGCAGCCATGTTGTTCGGGGAAGTGCAAAAGTGGCTCTTGGAAAAAAAGGTCAGCACCATGATCGGGCCGGTGAATTTTTCGACCAACGAGACCTGTGGGTTGCTGGTAGAAGGCTTCGACAGCTCGCCGATGGCGATGATGCCCTATAACTATACCTATTACATCAACCTGCTCGAAAACCAGGGTTTTCAGAAAAAGGTAGATCTGATTGCCTACCAGTTCCTGGCCAAAAATTACAACGACAAGGCCTTCAGGTTATCGGAAGTTATCCGGAAGCGGCTCGAGCAGAAGGGCATTGTCATCCGGCCCATTAACCTGAAAAAATACAAGGAAGAGGTCGCCAGCCTGCGCGAGATCTATAACTCTGCCTGGGACAAGAACCTGGGGTTTGTGCCCATGACCACCGGGGAGTTCGACTACCTGGCCAAAGACCTGAAAATGATCCTGGATCCGGATTTCTGCCTGGTAGCAGAGCACAACGGGAAGATGGTCGGTTTTTCACTGGCTATACCTGACATCAACCAGATCCTGAAAAAAATAAAGAAAGGCCGCCTGTTGCCGACGGGCATCTTCAGGCTGCTGCTGCAACGGAAACAAATCGATGCTGTCCGGATCATTGCGCTGGGCGTAGTGGAAGGGTATCGGAAGTTGGGCATTGAAGCCTGTTTTTACGGCGCAGCCATGCAGAAGCACAACGAGAAGAACATGAAAATGGCGGAAGCTTCCTGGATACTGGAGAACAATGTGATGATGAACCAGGGACTGCTGAAGATGGATGCCAAACCCTACAAAAGGTATAGGATTTACGAAAAGGCACTATGAAAGAACGGGTACTGATCACGGGAGCAAGCGGATTTGTAGGCTATCACCTGGTAGAGGCTGCCTTGCAGGCAGGACTGGAAGTATACGCCGCTGTACGGCCCTCCAGCCAGGTGGCGCACCTGGAGGCTTTTGATATCCGGTATACCTACCTTGATTTTTCGGATACAGCTGCCTTGAAGCAGGAGCTGGAAGAGAAACAGTACCATTACATCGTGCATGCAGCCGGTATTACCCGGGCCAAGCATGCCCGGGAGTATGAGAGCATCAATGCGGTCTATTCTCAGAACCTGGGTATAGCTGCTGCAGAGGCCAAGATTCCGCTCAAGAAGTTCGTCTTCATCAGCAGCCTGGCTGCGCTGGGCCCTGTTGCTTATGCTCAAAACGCACCCATCAACGAGCAAAGTACGGCACAGCCGGTAACAGCCTATGGTAAGAGCAAGCTTCTGGCCGAAAAGTACTTGTCGGAAATAGAAAATCTGCCCCTGGTGGTGCTGCGCCCCACGGCGGTATACGGTCCACGGGAGAAAGACATCTTTATCATATTAAAGACTCTCAACCTCGGGCTGGAGCCATACATCAGCAACAAGAAGCAGTGGCTGAGTTTTGTATATGTCAAAGACCTGGCCCGGGCTGTCATGCAGGCGCTGGAGGTAGGTATAAGCCATACCAGTTACAACGTGTCGGATGGCAACAGCTATGACCGGTATGCGCTGGCGACTATAACAAAGCGTATACTGGGTAAAAAGTCCATCCGGTTTCATGTGCCGATGGCAATGATGAATGTAGTGGCGCAGTTGCTCGAAGCCGTCTATGCAGCCAGCAGCAAGATGCCGGTGCTCAACAAGGAAAAGCTCAACGAGCTCGCCGCCGAGAACTGGAACTGCAGCATCGACAAGATCCGGGAAGACCTGGGCTTTGTACCGGAATATGACCTGGAAAAAGGCCTGGCGCAGACCCTGCAGTGGTACAAGGAAAACAAGTGGTTATAAGTAGAATAGTAGAAACAATTTGATATAAATAGACTAAAATGGAATATCAAGTAAAAAATGCCGAAGGGCGCTTGGGTATCCTGCTTCCGGGACTGGGAGCAGTTGCCACCACCTTTATTGCCGGAGTTGAGGCGATCAAAAAAGGTATGTCTAAGCCGGTCGGTTCGCTTTCTCAAATGGGCAATATCCGCCTGGGCAAGAGAACGGAAAATCGCAACCCGCTGATAAAGGATTTTGTGCCGCTGGCAAACCTCAATGACATCGTATTCGGTGGCTGGGATGTGTACGAGGACAATGTATACGAAGCTGCTGCGAATGCCAAAGTGCTGGAGCCGGGCCTGTTGTATGCGATCAAGCCGGAGCTGGAGGCCATCAAGCCGATGAAAGCCGTGTTTGATAAGGCTTACGCCAAAAACCTGGATGGTACCAATGTAAAAGAGGCTGCTACGAAATATGAGCTGGCGGAGGCCCTGATGGACGACATGCGTACCTTCAAGGAAGAGAACGGCTGCGACCGCCTGGTGATTGTGTGGTGTGGCTCTACGGAGGTATATACCGAGATCAGCGAGGTACATGAAACGATACCGGCCTTCGAGGAAGGCCTGCGCAACAACGACCCGCGCATTGCACCAAGCATGATCTATGCCTATGCTGCTGTGAAGATGGGCGTGCCTTTCGCAAACGGCGCACCCAACCTGACGGTCGACATTCCGGCCATCGTGGAGCTGGCCAAGCTGAACGAAGTAGCGATATCCGGTAAGGATTTCAAAACAGGTCAGACCCTTATGAAAACCATCGTGGCACCGGGCCTGCAGGCCAGAGCGCTCGGCATCAACGGCTGGTTCTCTTCCAACATCCTGGGCAACCGCGACGGTCTGGTACTGGATGATCCGGACAATTTCAAAACCAAAGAAGTATCCAAACTCGGCGTGCTGGAAGATATCCTGCATCCGGAAGATAACCCGGAACTCTACGGGGATCTGTACCACAAAGTACGCATCAACTACTACCCGCCTCACGGTGACAACAAAGAGAGCTGGGACAACATCGACATCTTTGGCTGGTTAGGTTACAAGATGCAGATCAAGATCAACTTCCTGTGCCGTGACTCGATCCTGGCAGCGCCTATCGTGTTGGACCTGGCCTTGTTCACCGACCTGGCGCAGCGTGCCGGCATGAGCGGCATACAGGAGTGGTTGTCCTTTTACTACAAGTCACCACAAACAGCAGAAGGCCTGCGTCCGGAGCACGACATTTTCAAGCAACTCATGAAGCTGCAGAACACCCTGCGCCACATGATGGGCGAGGATCTGATAACTCACCTGGGTTTGGACTATTACCAGGATCTGGTAGAGTCGCTCTAAGCAGGATCGGATGATACGAGTACACAAACTTGTTTCCACCAGCCTGGGCATTGGCTACATAGGCAAAGGAGGAGGTACAGTAGCCGCTGTAGTAACCTGTCTTTGTGTATATGCCCTGCACCTGGCTGGTGGGAGCCAGCTTGTGGGTTGGCTCCCCGTGGTGACTTTATTGTTGACAGGACTGGGCGTCTGGTCAGCCAATGAAGTAGAGCCGCACTG
>NZ_JSYF01000206.1:0-6506 GCF_054824225.1 Pontibacter sp. HJ8 | reverse complement strand
AGATCAATGTGGAAAAGGTTCGAACATTGCATCCTTTAGCCTACTCTAAAAGGGGAAAGTGATTTAAAAGATCACTTTCCCCTTTTTCTTTTTGCTCTACAGTTCTGGCTTGGAAAGTAACGGCTTTCAGACCAACAGGGAAGGCTATTCAGATCATTTCCCATAAATACGGATTGTCAAACCAATTCAAAACAAGCAGCCTTAGTAAGAAGGGCTGCTAAAGCCAACGCTTTTTTCTAAACCACAGATAAATAAGAAGGGTTACCAGCGCCATGACGACTAATACGGCCGGATAGCCGTATTTTTCCTTTAGTTCAGGCATATAAGCAAAGTTCATCCCATAGATGCCGACAATAAAGGTGAGCGGCAAAAAAAATACCGAGAAGATTGTTAGCACCCGCACCACCTCATTGGTCTTTTGGGAAGAAAGCGAGATGTAGATGTTGATCAGGTTATTGGTGCTCTCATTCACCTCATCGTAGAGCGTGTTCAAATGAACGTGCAGGTCCTTAAGGTCCTGCATTTCGGTTGGCTGTAGTTCCAGGTACTGCATGTTATCCAGGATCACTTCCGAAAGATGGAGCACACGTTTCGATACGGCAGCCTTACGCTTTAAGTGATACAAACCTTTGGTAAGAGGAGGCATCCTGTCATTGAGAAAAGTTTTTGCTTCGTAATAATCCAGGTCTTCAGCAAGACTCTGGGCTGGCGCCTCGAAGGTTTTCAGTACAGCCTTGACAAGCCGGGTTAGCAAGCCTTGCGGTGTCTTCACTACACCGGTTCGAATGTATTTACTTTCCACTTCCTCGATTAAATCGGCTGGATTTCTATGGATGGTGATAATAAATTTTCGTGAAAAGAAAATAGCTACCTTATTAGTCAGCTCCTGGATCGTATCTGCCTCCTTATGTGCCCCCCGGTCATAGATGCGGGTGATCATAAAAGCCACTTCTCCTATCTCTTCATACTTAGGCAGGTGCTCAGGCTGGAGTGAGTCGATGACAGAGGAGCGATGCAACCCATATTGAGCCGCCACTTCCTTCAGTTCTTCTTCCGAGGGACTTTCCAGATCGATCCATTGCCAGTCAGCGTTTTCCAGGGAAACTATCGTTCTTTTCATATAAAGATTTTCTGTTATGCTATGGTCGGGTAATATACTGCATTCCGGTAAGTGAAAGAAAAGACAGATTATCAAAATAGGGAAATACCAAACCCATTTAATATACGCTGTGTCTGCTTGGATTACTTTAGATATAGCAGGTCATTCCTACACTTTGTGCACCAAAATCAGTACCTGCTATTATAGCTTACATTTGGACAAAAGAGAATCGTTCTCAGGCTGTTCCTCCTCCCTTCAAAAGAAAAATATCCTTCCTGTTTCCAGACGATGTAGATTTTCTATCCATAAGAAGCGTTCTGATAACCAATCACTTCATAATACTCATAAAAAGGGCTTTCCCGCTCTTCTTACACCGCTAGTTATTTACTCACAGACACTAAATCGATGTGGATAAAGTTATATAATTCGACCCTACGGGCTACTACCCGCAAAAAAGCCGCTTCAGATAAAACTGAAGCGGCTTTACTATTTCACTTCGGACACTTACAATAGCTTTCATTGATAAGTGTCTTTGGCTTTTTCTTAACTCATTTAATAAGTGTCATCTGTACCTGCAGGATTTCTCCTATTCTTTTAAAGAAGCCATATCAATCACAAAGCGATACTTCACGTCGCCTTTGAGCAAACGTTCATACGCTTCATTGATCTGCTGGATGTTGATCATTTCTATGTCTGAAACGATGTTATGTTTGCCACAAAAATCAAGCATTTCCTGAGTTTCGGCAATGCCGCCGATCAAGGACCCGGCAAAGCTTCTACGATAAGGTATGAGACTGAAGGCCGCAACCGGAAGCGGATGTTCAGGTGCTCCGACCAATGCCAGTTTACCATCTACCCGTAAAAGGTTTAGGTACATGTTGATGTCGTGTTGCGCCGAAACAGCGTCAAGGACAAAATGGAGCTTGCCTGCATAGCGTCTCATTTGCTCTTCATCTTTTGACAGTACCACGTCATCAGCCCCCAAGCGTTTAGCATCTTCCACTTTAGAAGGAGAAGTGGTAAATACAATCACTTCTGCACCCATTGCCTTAGCAAGTTTAACCGCCATGTGTCCCAGGCCGCCCAAACCGACAACACCGACCTTTTGGCCAGGACCTACGTGCCAATGCTTCAGCGGGGAGTACGTGGTGATGCCGGCGCACAACAAGGGTGCTACAGCCGCCAGATCAAGATTCTCAGGTACGCGCAGAACAAAGTTTTCATCCACCACAATGCTTTCGGAATACCCCCCGTAGGTTTGGGTGCCCAGGTATTTATCGGGCGAATTATACGTTTGAATATTGCCTTTTTCGCAATATTGTTCCAAATCTTCTCTACAGTACTGGCACTCACGGCAGCTGTCTACCATGCAGCCAACGGCAGCCAGATCACCTACTTTAAATTTGGAGACATGATCGCCAACACTTACAATTCTGCCCACGATTTCATGACCCGGCACACAAGGGTAAATGGTCCCGTGCCATTCGTTTCTCACGGTGTGAAGATCGGAATGACAAACCCCGCAATACAAAATGTCAATCTCTACGTCATGGGGTGTTGCCTTTCTACGGTTGATGTTTAACTGATCTAAAGGCGCTTCTGCTGCTTCTGTACCAAACGCTTTGATGTTTTTTACTTCCATAGTTGTAAATTTTAAACTGTGTATCTAATTAACTCTATACCTAAAAGGCTAATGTGGAGCAATCCTATCGTTACATGCTGTTTCCTTTAACTATCTATATCTTAAATGTTCTTTCGTTGGCTATTAAGTATGAGGGAGCTATACTTTAACTTCAACTATACGAAATACATAGAAAGTACTTGTGCCGGTTTAAGCTATTTCACAGCCTTGTTCGCTCGTCTAATTATGGACTGTTAAGTACCTAAGACTGTTCTTGTATAAAATTCACATACGGTACTGTTCGTCGCTGACCTTTTCCATCCAGTTGACAGCCTTGCCCTGAAGACTTTCCTGGATGGCGATGTGCGTCATGGCGGTAGTGGCGGTGGCACCGTGCCAATGTTTCTCACCAGGAGGAAACCAAACCACATCTCCGGGACGAATTTCTTCAATGGGACCACCCTCCCGCTGAACCCAGCCAAAACCGGACGTGACAATGAGAGTTTGGCCGAGCGGATGGGTATGCCAGGCCGTGCGGGCACCGGGTTCGAAGGTGACGTGGGCACCGCCTACCCGCGCCGGATCACTCGCCTGAAACAACGGATCGATTCGAACGGTACCTGTAAACCAATCTTCGGGGCCTTTTTGCGAAGGCTGCGAACCAACTCTTTTAATTTCCATATTGAACTGGTTAATCATTTAGCGTTACTGTATTCTTCATCTGAAACAGGCTGCATCCATTTGACGATGCCTTTCTCCGTATTCGGAATGATGTATAGTTGTTGCAAGCCAGTATCAGGACTTGCCCCGTGCCAATGCTCCACATTGGGTGGGCACTTCACCACATCTCCCTTTTTGATGGTTTGGCGGGGCTGCCCTTTTATTTGATGGTAACCAACTCCATCTGTGATGATTAAAATCTGACCGGCCGGATGTATATGCCAATTGCTTCTGGCTCCAGGCTCAAAATAGACGTTGCCGACAAGGGTTTGATAGGTAGTATCATTGGAGACCAAGCCATAATTCCAGGCCTTCCCCGTGAAGTTTTCTGCCGGCCCTACTTCTCCTTTCGGAAAGATGGCTTGTACTTCATTTTCAGCGGCCCTATTTAAAACCTGTTCTTTGCAACTAATGGTAAACAATGCAGAAAAAGCTATAACTGTTATGATGGATATCTTCATGTTGCTGGTTGCTATACCTACTTATATTCAGTTATAATGGAAGCAGTTCTATTCTTATTCTATACCGAATCAGACGCTACAAAGACAGCTACATCACCATATATTTTGCCTAAGGCTACCGATCCTTTTGAATACGAAAAATCTTAATAGAACAATGTCAGGTTGCCCCAGGAAGCATAAAGAGTTATATCCCAACAGCAGGTATGTGACCCGCCGGTGCATCTTTGGCAGAAAGCCAATCTCATACAGATGATAATCTAGATACCGGACTTCCGGAAATTTAAAGGAAGGTGCTGTTCTAACACCTTCCTTTAGGTTAATTAGCTAAAACGCTTTTGGCTGTTGCCTTCGCCTTTCCTGACTTCAAATTCTCGTTGAAGAAGGAAGTGAGCTTATCAAAAGGAATAACATCTAACCTGTCGTACAAATCAACGTGATTGGCGTTTGGAATGATCAGGAGCTCTTTGGGCTCAGCGGCAGCTTTGTAAGCATCTTCGCTAAAGTAACGGGAGTGCGCATCAGAGCCGGCAATTATCAAAACAGGGCGTGGTGAAATCTCTTTGATGTAGCTCAGCAACGGCATATTCATAAAAGAAAGGGCATTGGTAGCGGTCCAGGCACCATTTGAGTTAGGTGAATTTTTATGAAAACCGCGCGGCGTGCGGTAATAATTGAAATAATCGACTACAAATTGGGGTTCGTTACCTTGCAGTTTTTCAGGTAGAATGCGGTTACCATAGGCCGTTGTACCATTTTTTGCGTCTTCCCAGCGCTGTTGGTTCATCTGTTCCAACATTTGCGTGCGCTGCTCAAGTGTTACTACGTCATTATAACCTTTCGACATCACCCGTGACATATCATACATACTGGTGGTGGCTACGGCTTTAACCCGCTTGTCTATTGCGGCTGCATTCAGCCCCATTCCCCCGAAACCACAAATGCCAATAATCCCGATGCGGTTTCTGTCAACCGAAGGCTGCAGGCCAAGGTAGTCCACTGCCGCACTGAAATCTTCCGTATTGATTTCCGGCGATGCCACGTTGCGGGGTTCACCTCCACTTTCACCGGTGTAGGATGGGTCAAAGGCAAGCGTAGCAAAACCACGTTCGGCCATGGTTTGTGCATATAATCCGGAAGATTGCTCTTTTACCGCACCAAACGGGCCGCTAATGGCAAGTGCCGCTAATGGTTCAGATCCACGCTTTTTAGGAAGGTATAAATCGCCCGCAATCGTAATTCCATAACGGTTTTTGAACGTTACTTTCTGACGGATCACCTTATCGCTTAATAAAAAAGTATAATGATCTGTTTTATCTGTCTCCTTCATGGCTTTTGTTTTTTCTGCTTTCACGCTTTGATTTGTTTGTGCAGAAGCTTGTCCCAAAACCATAAGGACTGCAATGGCTAAAACTGTTACTTTTTTCATCTTCTTTAGCATTTCAATTTGCCTGAACCAGTTATGGAACAGCCGGTTATTCATGGATTGATTTAATGAATTTGGCTGGCACGCCGCCTACTATGGTATCGGCGGGTACATCTTTAGATACCACTGCGCCTGCTGCCACTACGGCGTTTTCGCCAATGGTAACGCCGGGAAGTATGGTGGCGGCTGCACCAATCCAGGCGTTGCGTTTGATCAGGATTGGCTTGCAAATCAGCGTCCTTCTATCCGCAGGGTCTAAAGGATGATTTTCGGTGGTGAGATTTACTCTGGGTCCTAATAAAACATGGTCTTCGATGGTGATGCCACCCATGTCTAAAAAGGAACAGGCATGGTTGATAAAGACGTTTTTGCCTATTCGGATAAACCGCCCAAAATTGGTGTGGAATGGTGGGAAGATAGTGGTACTCTCATCGAGTTCGGTACCGATGACCTCACTTAGCCGCTCCCGGATTTGGTTGATATCGGTCGAGGTGTTGAGTTGAGTAGACAAGCTTATGGTACGGTCAACCACTGCTTGTACTTTAGGATACTGCGGGTCATCCAATCGTATTGGCTCGCCGGCTTTCAGTCTATCAAAAATGTCTCTTTCGCTCTGGTTCGAGACGGGTTCTCTTTCCAATTTGTCCATTGTCTTTGTACTCAATAATACAGTGCAAAGATATGGCTGTCCTTATCGGATCAGGTAATGAAAATCAAACCAATCATTAAGAATATCAAACTTCCTGCGCCCTGAAGGATTTAGGATTTGTGCCCGTCAGCTTTTTGAAGTAATTGTTAAAATAAGTAGGGTATTCAAAGCCAAGTGCATAAGCAATATCGGCAATGTTCCAGTCCGTATGCTGCAAAAGGGCTTTTGCCTCGCTGATGATGCGATCACTGATGTGGGTAGTGGTTGACTTGCCGGTCACTTCCTTTACGGCACGGTTCAGATAATTTACGTGCACATTTAAATTTATTGCATAGTCCTGGGCGGTCTTTAGCTGAAGCGGAAGGTCGGTACTTTCGATGGGAAACTGCCGCTCTAAAAGCTCCAGAAAAACGGATGTAAGTCGGGAGGCAGCATTCTTGTTTTGGTCATAATTTTCCGAAGGTTGCAACTTCAATGCTTCGTGAATGATCAGGTGGATGTAATTGCGTATAAGATCGTCTTTATAAGCATAA
>NZ_JSYF01000205.1:0-6570 GCF_054824225.1 Pontibacter sp. HJ8 | reverse complement strand
AAAGCTAAACCTTACACTTCCTGATCAGTTGTCAGGTCGTGGTATGGGTATGAGTACGTTCAGAAAGAAATCATGTTAGCCTTCACCTGTTTTGCAATCCGTGTCGCTGCAAAGGTATAGCATTCAGGTGTATTTCTCAGAACAATTTCATGGTAGAACTCACCCTGCTTCCGGCAGCACGAACTTCAAAAAAGAACCCGCTGTAAAAGCGGGCTCCTGGGTTGTTAATGTGTGCGTATAGCGAAAGTTGTAATGGCGTCGCTGAGATCGTATACCGCTGTTTTAAAATCTCCTTCGAGTATACTTTGGCCGGCTGCAGAGCGGTAGCCGCCCGCACAGTGCACCATGATGGGTTTGTCCTGCGGGATCTCGTTTTTGCGTTCGCGCAGTTCCGGTAGCGGGATAGCCAGGGCATTCTCAAACATGCTGCCGGCTTTTACTTCCCCCGTGTTGCGGATATCCACGATGGTATAGGCATCCGGATCCGACCGGAAGGCATCAATGTCGGTTGTATGGCTGGAGGCTGGCAGTACGGGTGGCGTCAGGAGTGCCCCTTTGATGTTCTGCTCATACCCGATCTTGGCCGCTTTGCGGATCACTGAGTTGAGCACCTGTTCGTTTTCAGCGATCAGGTAAAACAATTCATCTGGACCCACAATAGAACCCAGCCAGGTTTCAAACTTGCCGCCTTCCTGCAGGTTGATGCTGTTGGGCAGGTGTCCTTTTTTGTATTGTGCCTGCGGCCGCGTATCCACGATCAGGACGCCTGTTTCCAGTGCTGAGTCAGGCGAAAGTCGGGGAACCGCCTGAATGCTCTCGGCAAAGTTGCCTGCCCCGGCCTTGTTGAGCAGGACATCATGGCCAAAGTACTTGGGTATAAAGGGCTGATCTTCCAGGAGGGTTTTGATAAAATCCGACTCGCTCATGTCCTGCAGCGCATAGTTGGTTTCCAGTTCGCGCCCGATTGTGGAAAACGTATCGGAGCTCAGGCTTTTGCCGCAGAGCGAGCCCGCACCGTGCGCCGGGTATACCAGCACATCATTGTTCAGTTGCTTGAAAACGTTGTTGGTGGTTTCATACATCTGCCGGGCTAGCTCTTCGCGTTTGGCCTGCAGGTTGCCTACTTTTTCGCGCAGGTCTGGGCGGCCCACGTCACCCACAAACAGGGAGTCGCCGGTAAAGGCGGCATGCTGCTTCCCGTTCTCATCGAGCAACAGGATCGTGACACTGTCCGGGGAGTGCCCCGGGGTGTTGATGGCCTGCAGCGTAACCTTACCCAGTTTTACTTCATCGCCGTTGTCAAAGGCGGTATGCTCGTAATCGGCCCCCAGCAGCTGGCTGACATAGATCGTAGCGCCCGTGGTTCTGGCAATCTCGAGGTGAGAACTCACAAAATCCGCGTGCGGGTGGGTCTCGAACACGGCCACGATCTCCGCCTGATGCTCCCGGGCAAAATCATAATACGGTTGCGGGTCGCGTGCCGGATCTACCAGGGCCATTCGGCCTTCGCTCAAAATAGCATAGCTGGCATGTGCCAGACCTTTGTCATAAAACTGTTCTATCGTCATGATACGCTTGAATTGTTATTTCAAACCGGGGGAGTCCTTGTCCGGCTTTATTCTTTTACCGGGAGGCCGGCCTGTTTCAGGCCCTGGTAGCCGCCGATATTATACACTTTTTTGAAGCCGGCTTCCTGCATGAGTTTGGCTGCCTTGCCGCTTCTGTTACCTGAAGCGCAGTACAGGTAATAGGTTTTGTCTTTGTCCCAATCCCGGATATCGTTCTGGAATGTTCCGCCTAGGAAGTCGGAGTTTTGGGCTTTTCCGAGGTGTCCCGCTTTAAACTCAGCAGGAGTGCGAACATCAACCAGCACAGCTTTTTTGTCTTTCGCATGTTGCTCCTTGTATTCTGTGGGCGTTATCGTTTTAACTTCAGTTATACCATGTTGGGGGGTGATGCAGCTCAGAGTAAAGAGCAGAAGCATGCCGGATAGGATCGTTTTCATAAATTGAAATCTAAAGGGTCTTCAACGAAAACATAAGTAACCTGATTCGTGCCGCATCTGTCCGCCTGTCCGGTTCATACAGCGGCACGTAAATACTTTGAGGCGTAAATATAAAAACTATCTCACGGTTTTACAGCCTTTGATGCAATCTATAATGTTGGAAATGGTGGTATCGGTCAGAAAATAGAACACATGTTTGCCTTCACGCCGGGTTTCGACGATCCCCTTGTCGCGCATATTGGTGAGGTGGTGCGAGAGCAGCGACTGTTCGATCCCGAGGACCTCCTGCAGCTGGCTTACCGTGAGCTGATCCTGCTGTTCGAGCAGGTCGATGATGCTGATGCGAACAGGGTGGGCGACGCATTTGAGAACATACGCTGTTTTTTCCAGCTTCTTTTTGTCCACACTTACTTTTAGGCTATTCATGGAGCGAATTAAAAACTATTGTATACTATATATGAACATGTATTCATGTGTTAGTATTGAATACAATTATCTGCCTGAAGTAGTTCCCCTTTCCTGACAATGAAGCCCTTGTATACCAAACAACGAAAGCCGGACTGGTGCCCGGCTTTCGTTAGTAGGAAAAGGTCAACTTTTATTAGTTGGCGTGCAGCTGGCCGGAGTAGGCGCTTATATCTACTCCCAGGCCCTGTGCTACACCGAGTCCGAGACTGATGTCGGCGCGGAAAAAGTGACACAGCTGACGGTTTATAATCTCTGCCCGCTTCGGTCCGTCTATACCTTGCATGGCACCTACGATGTTGCTGATGGTGTTTTTCTTTTCGTCCGGGGTCATCAACCGGTACAGGTCACCTGGCTGGGTATAATGATCGTTTTCACCTTCGGCGTTTCGATCGTACCAGTCGGCTACCACGTTGTTGCCCAGATGCTGCGCCGGCTCCTTGTATTTTTCGTCCGGTTGAATGTTGTCGAAGCTGTTGGGGAAGTAGTTGGGCGCGCTGCCGCCGTTTCCGTCCACCCGCATGGCCCCGTCGCGCTGGTAATTGTTGACGGCAAAAGGGCAGCGGTTCACCGGCACCTGCTCGTAGTTGGCTCCGATCCGGAAACGCTGTGCGTCCGGGTAGGAGAGGATGCGGCCCTGCAGCATGCGATCCGGGGAGAAGCCGATGCCGTCCACGAGGTGGGCCGGTGCAAATGCGGCCTGCTCCACGTGCGCAAAGTAGTTGTCCGGCACTTCATTCAGCTCCAACACGCCCACATCGAGCAGCGGATAATCTTTCTGCGACCATACCTTGGTGAGGTCAAACGGATTCCATTTGTAGGTAGCGGCTTCTGCCTCCGGCATGATCTGTATCTTCAGCGCCCAGCGCGGGAAATCGCCGCGATCGATCGCCTCTACCAGGTCACGCTGCGCATGATCCGGATCCATCCCTTTCATGACAGCCGCTTCGGAATCGGTGAAGTTCTGAATGCCCTGCAGCGTCTTGAAGTGGAATTTCACAAAAAAGCGCTCATTTTCCTGGTTGATGAAAGAGAAGGTATGGCTGCCGAAACCGTGCATGTGGCGGTAAGAGAACGGCGTGCCCCGGTCGCTCATCAAAATCACCACCTGGTGCAGGCTCTCGGGGTTGAGCGACCAGAAATCCCACATCATGGTCGCGCTCTTGGTGTTGGTGCGCGGGTCCCGCTTCTGGGTATGGATAAAGTCGGGGAATTTCTTCGGGTCTTTGATGAAGAAGACAGGCGTGTTGTTGCCCACCAGGTCCCAGTTACCTTCTTCGGTATAGAACTTCACTGCAAAGCCGCGCGGATCACGCTCTGTGTCGGCGCTGCCTTTTTCGCCGCCTACGGTAGAGAAGCGCAGGAACACGCGGGTCTCTTTGCCGATCTTGTTGAAAAGCCTTGCTTTGGTATAGCGGGTGATGTCGTGGGTGACGGTGAAGGTACCGTAGGCGCCGCTGCCTTTGGCATGTACCACACGCTCGGGGGTGCGCTCGCGGTTGAAGTGGGCCAGCTTTTCGTGCAGAATGAAATCTTCCAGCAATACAGGTCCGCGCGGGCCAGCCGTCAGGCTGTTCTCATGTTCATAGTAGGGTTTCCCGGAGGCTGTAGTCAGTTTTAGGGGTTGATGTTCGATGCTCATATCTAAAGGGGTTGAGGTATGTCTCTTACTTGTATGCCTCAAAAGTATAGCCTTCGGATATATAGATCAAATCAATTAAATTTATGCACTGATAGGTTTTGTTTATAATGTTATAGCTTACCCGATACCATAGATCAACAGCAGGGAAGTCACGGAAACGATAAGCCACAGGAGCAGGCCCTGCCAAAAGGGACCGGCGCTGATGGACCGCAGAGCCGACAGGCTGATGTTGGCACCAATGAGGAAGAGGCTCAGCAAGAGCCCTTTTTTGGCAACAACCAGGATAGCAGGGGAGACCGCTGCAACAGCAGGTAGAAAGGTGCTAAGCACAGAGGCCAGGACAAAGAGCACGATGAAAAACGGTATGCGCAGTTTCTTCTCTTCACTTTTGAAAAGAAAGCCCGAGACAAGCACCAGCGGCACGATCCAGAGGGCGCGGGTAAGTTTGAGGGTCGTGGCGATCTGCAGCGCTTCGTCCCCGTAGCGGGAGGCGGCCCCTACGACCGAACTGGTATCGTGGATGGCAATAGCGGCCCAGATACCGAATTGCTCCTGGGTGAGATGAAGCATGTGCCCGACGGACGGAAAGATAAAAAGAGCCACCGCATTGAGCACAAAGACAATGCCCAGTGCCACGGATATTTCCTGGCTGTTTGCTTTGATGGCAGGAGCCATGGCGGCAATGGCACTTCCCCCACAGATAGCAGTACCCGCCGAAACCAGGTGTGTAAGCCGTTTGGGAGTATAAAAGAGCTTGCCCAGTAACAAACCGACCAGCATCGTGGCAGCCAACGAAGCAAAGGTATAGAAGATTCCTCGGAGACCGGTTTCAGCTACCTGGTGCAGGTCGATCCCAAAACCGAGTCCGACTACTGCCGCCTTTAACAGGATATTGGATGCTTTATCGGTGTGTGTTGAAAACGGATTGCCCAGCAACAGCCCGACCACCAATCCGGCCAGCAGCGCTGTAGCCGAGTCGAGGTAGGGCGTGAGCAGGATCAGCAGAACCAGGGCAATGAATATACTTTTTTGGAGCAGGGGGGAAGACAGCGGGAAAAGCTTTGGCATGCCGGGTGGTGTAAAAACTGATTGCGCGCAAAATTACACCGGTTTTCAGGCTTCTGTAAGCTTTCTACCAATTTTTCATGATTTATACCTTGTATACCTTGGCTTGCCCGAAGATTTATTTTCACGGACTCAGGCCGCTCATCAGAAAGCTTCGCCGATCACCACATAAAAGTTTATACCTTCGCGGCCATAGCCGATGTCGGCCCGCACGTTCAGCTTCTGCTGCTGATTCAGCGCATAGCGCAGCCCGGTGCCGACCGAATATTTCAGTGTGGAGAATCGCACCTCTTCCGGCTTATCGAACACATCGCCTATACCTGCAAATGCGGCCATACCGAAACGCCAGAACAGCGGGAAGCGGTATTCGAGCTGCGTGCCGGCAAAGTTGTCCTCCAGGAACCTGTTCTTGGCATACCCGCGCAGGATGCGGTCACCACCGGCCGTTGCCATCCGCATGACAGGTATAGCGCCGTTGTTAAGGTTGAAGCTGGTGTTGTGTGCGATCACGTGGCCAGGCTTCAGCTGAAAGTATTTGCGGAAGTCCAGGTTGAAGTTGTTGTAGTCGAAGTCGCCGCCGAAGGTGTTGCCAAAGCGATAGCCGGACATCTCAAGATAGGTGCCACTGCTGGCAAAAGCCACATTGTCCCGGCTGTCGAGCAGAAAAACAAGCCCCAGACCGCTGTTCAGGCCGCCTTTGTAGCCGGGTATCTGCTGAGTCAGCAACTGGCTCTCCCTGTCGTCGCTGATGGGGTTCAGGGTCAGGTCGTAGTAGTTGGTTAGCTGGAAGTCGGGGCCCAGGAACATGCGGGCGCCTACCTTCTTTAACCCGGCCACGCGCGCGCTGACATAGTCGAACTCATAGATTTCTTCATCCGATGCCGGAGTGTTGTTGCCAATGCCATAGAAGCGGTCGGTATACACCCGGTGGCGTAGCTCTCCGCGAAGCAGAAATTTCTCCTCCCGGGTAAAGATGGCCCAGTCCAGCAGCTGATCAGTTTGCTTGCGCAAGGTATAGTCGGCAATGAGGCGAACCGTGGAGAGGCGGGTATAGCTGGTATCTGTGCGGCTCTGCAACTTGAAGAACCCCAGCAAAGCAGCCCCAAATCCCAGCTTCGTATCGGGGGTATAGTAGAGCACCGGAATCGGGATCACACCCCGCACTTTTTCCTGGGTCGGGGCAGTAGCAGGTATAGTGTCTGCCGGCTGTTCCTGTCCCCATGCGGGGCCAACGGTACCCAGCAGCAGGCACAGCCCCAGCAATTGGCCGGTTACAAGTGCTTTCATGTTCTAAGATGATTGAAGGAAGGTATAGCGGCCGTATTTCAGGGTTATAACAGCTATAAACCAGGTGCTTGCCAGGAGAAATGTAGGAAAAAGGAGCATGAGTTGG
>NZ_JSYF01000204.1:0-21616 GCF_054824225.1 Pontibacter sp. HJ8 | reverse complement strand
GAATAGTTTCCAAAATAGTTTCGGGTTTTTCGACTACCTCTTCTATATCCTTTCACACTTCCCAACCGGAGTGTCAATGTCTCTTATTCATCGGGAACAGCTAAACTATCTGTAAGTTTCTCCCAGTACTTCTGACCTGCTTTTTACTCAGACCGCTTAAAGGTAACAGCCAGGCTATACCTGGAAGTTCCAGGCTTGCTCAGATTTTTTTCTATCTTATTTATACCTGTCTGTTCCCTACTGGGCGCTAAGGATAAACTACGAAAGGCGCAGCCGTAGTTCCGCTAGGCCAAGAAAAATTCAAGAACCCTTTATAAATAGAGAAAGCCCCTTCAAAGTGAGGGGCTTTCCAAATCTTGTTTTAGTAATTCCTTATACAGCTTTCGGCTTTTTATAAAGCGGCACTGTGCTGCAGGGTTCGCCATACATCACGCTGCTGGACACAGGCAATAGTTTGCGCATGACCTCGACGTAGGCATAAGTCGGGACAGGTATACTGCCGCAACCTTTCACCACGACTTTGGCATCTCTGTAGTCTTCCGGATTTATCTTAGCTATCGCCTCCTGCATGAGGGCCTGCTCCAGCGCCTCCAGGTCGCCGAACACATAGTAATTGGCATGCGCGTGCAGCTTGGTTGCCAACAGCATATAAGCCCAGGTCGGAACGATGGCATCCGCCGAGCAGATGATGGCTACATTCTTACCCGCATACACAGACCAATCATTGTCTTTTACAAAAGCCCTGAAATCTTTCTCCCGCAGCATGAGCTCCATGAAAAGATTATCCTTTATATCATACACCACACGCTCTCCCGGATGAAGCAGCTCTTCCAGGTTAAGAGTTGTCAGTGCACTTTGTGCTACTTTGTTTATTATATCAGACATCGTTTTGCTTCGTTAATATGTTTTTACTCGCACTTGTTATATAAACATCCTTTAAGTAGAAGGGTTCATAATAAGCTATGTCTTCAAAAGCCTGCTGTTCATACCGGGCTAAGGCAAGCTGACCTATTGTTTTAGCCGAAGGCTGTATCGTCTCTATAAAGAGTGCATTCTCATTTCCTTCTGTTAGCGTCCTGAATTTAGCAGCTCCGTTTCCAAAGAAAACGATCGGCTGCTTCTCCAGCTGCTCTTTTAATGTCTGCTCATCCAAAATGACCGGCGCTACGGGCAGCTGCTCTTCCAGGTTAGCATTCAGGAGACAGGTATAGACTTCCATACGCCGGGCATCAACCATCGGGCAGAACAGATATTGCTGTGGCTCCGGCACACTGTGGATAGCCTGTAAGGCCAGACCATATAAAGTAGATACCTCCAGCAACGGAATATCCAGCGAATAGCAAAGGCCTTTGGCGGTAGAGCTGCCTATACGCAAACCAGTATAAGAGCCCGGCCCACCGGAAACTGCCACCGCACTTAGTTGCTTCAGCTCCATACCACAGTTCTCCAATAGCTGGGAGATCATCACCGTGATATGGGAGGAATGTGACTTTTCGATTTGCAGCTCGGAAGCTCCCAGCAGGTCTGCTCCTTTATATAAGGCAACGGAGCAAACATTGGAAGAGGTTTCGAGCGCGAGCAGTAAGGGCATGCTGTAAGTATCTTATTAAAAAATTCACTACAAAAGTACGGCACGAAAGGCAAGAAACAAAAGTTAGCTTCCGGGCCGGCACTCCTTATATAGAAAGAGGGTGGTACTTCGCAGCACCACCCTCTTGTCGGACGTATGTCAATTATTTTGTTTTGAGGTAAGAAGCGTACTGCTGCGGATCAGTTAATACGCGTTTGGCCATCAGGATATCCGGATCATCATCGAATGAAGATTCAATATATCCCTTCTGCAGGTAATAGCGCGAAGCGATCTCAGCTTCCAGCATTTCCTGGATTTCAGAACGGAAACGCATCAGGTCATTTGATTTGTTGTGCGACACCTTCTTCTTGATGGCGTCCAGCTCTCCTTTGATGTCCTCCAGATGCTTGCCTTCTTTTGCTTTTTCGGTCAGATCTTCCAGTTCCTGCTCTACTTTCGTGGTATAGGAAACATCCTTTTTATCCAGGAAAGCCACGAACTTCTGGTAGTCAGCATCAGAGAGTTTGAACTGCGTGGCGGCAGGTATAGACGGGTGCTCTGCTTTATACTTATTGGCATATTCAAAGAAATAGCCTTTGGTAGCGATCGCCTTTATAATTTCGGAATAAGAGTTGCGCTCTACTTCCACATCCGGGCTAACCCCGCCGCCATCGTACACGACACGGCCGGTAGCCGTCTTGAACGCCACGCGGAGTGAATCCGGAATGGTGCCTACGCTGCCATCCTCGTTGCGATGCGTATAGTCAATGGCCTGAATACTGCGACCACTCGGAATATAGTATTTAGCTGTTGTTACCTTCAGCTGCGAATTGTAGGACAACGGGCGGGTGGCCTGCACCAGGCCTTTGCCGAAAGTACGCTCTCCTACCAGCACGGCCCGGTCGTAGTCCTGCATCACGCCGGCCACGATCTCGGAAGCAGACGCACTGCGGGAACTGGTCAGGATAACGAGTGGTATGCTTTTATCGAGCGGTTCGTCCAGGGCTTTGTAGGTCTTGTTCCACTCCTTCACCTTGCCTTTGGTACTAACAATGTCTTTTCCTTTGTCAACAAACAGGTTGGAGATATTCACTGCCTCGTGCAGCAAGCCACCCGGATTGTCGCGCAGGTCAAAGATGATTTTCTTGGCACCCTGCTCCTTCAGCTTCTGCACAGCCGTTCTCACTTCCTTAGAAGCATCCACGGTGAAGCCTGAAAGCTGGAAGTAGCCGATCTCCTTGTCCAGCATACCATAATACGGTACATTCTCCACCATGATATTGGCGCGCGTCAGGTCTACCGGTCTGGACTTTGTCTGTCCGTAGCTGCGCACTTCCAGTTTCACGACAGAGTTCGCCTGGCCTTTGAGCAACTTGCTTACCTCAGAGGTAGTTTTGCTGGAAACATTGACGCCATCAATTTTAAGGATCTCATCCCCAATCACCAGCCCGGCTTTGTGCGCAGGAGAGTTTTCGTACGGCATCTGTACCACGATCTTGCCATCGCGGCTGCCAATGATAGCCCCAATGCCACCATACTGCCCGGTGGTCATGGTTCTGAAATCTTCGATATCGTCTTCCGGGATGTAGTTGGTATAGGGGTCGAGTGACTTGAGCATGGCGTCTATACCTGTCCGCACCAGTTTGGCGGGCGGTACATCATCCACGTAATAGGTATTCACTTCTTTGAAGAGGGTAGCGAAAACGTCGAGGTTCTTGGCAATTTCAAAATAGCGCTCAGACTCTGATTTAAAAGAAAACAGGGTCAGCGCCAGGCAGCCTATGATCAGGCCGGCAATAGACTTCTTGTACATAATATTCCAGGTTTGAGGACGCGGTAAGACTACTTAATCAAACAACGTTCCAAACCGGAAATTAGTTTTTTTTGGATTGTATCAAAGGATTTTTTTTCCTTACCAATATAAATAATGGCAAGGAGGCGGGGTGCCTGCTCCTGATGCGGGGTAAACAAGTGCTTGTTAAGGCGGTAAGCCTCACGCACTTGGCGCTTTAAGCGGTTGCGGTCGACAGCGCGTTTGAAGTTGCGCTTCGAAACAGAAATAACTAACTGCGTACTGCCGGAAAGAGGTTCTTCAGGTGTGTAATATACAAACCTGAGCGGATACAAATTAAAAGAAGAACCCTTGCTAAACAGCTGCGAGATGAGTCGCTTACTGCACAAGCGTTCTTCTTTCGAAAATGTATAAGGAATAGGTTGCTCTGCTTTATCGTTCATTCACGGGATCCATTCAAATAGAGCGGCTCCGGGCTGAGCAAAGCGCAACCTACAATTAAGCCTTGTGTCTTCTTTCGTCAGAAACAGAAAGTTTCTTTCTGCCTTTTGCTCTTCTGCTAGCTAGCACTCTTCTGCCGTTAGCGGTTTCCATTCTAGATCTGAAACCGTGTTTGTTTCTTCTTTTTCTCTGAGAAGGCTGGAATGTTCTTTTCATCGTCTGCCAATGGTTTTATTATGGCCTGCAAAATTAAGGAAGCTTTTCTAAATTAGCAATGCCACTTCAGATAATATTTGAAAAAAGATCATAAATACTACTCTGGCAGCGCCAGATAACGTTAGAAGCCCTTAATTGCGTACATACTCGGCAAGCCAGTCAGCCGCAAGCGTGCCCCTTTTAACTAACTACCAGCACACAAACCGACCGAAACCACATGATCCGTCACCACCTCACTTCTGCCAATGTACTCACACACTTCCTGGAGATTACGGTCACTATACCTGATAACACACAACAGGAGCTATACCTGCAGCTTCCGGCCTGGCGCCCGGGCCGCTACGAGCTGCAGCACTTTGCCCAGAAGTTGCGTGGCATGTCGGCCAGCGCCAACGGTCAGGCTATACCTGTCCGGAAGGTGACCAAAGACCGCTGGCTGGTGCAGGCAGGCGGAGCAGCAACCGTGGAAGTCCGCTACAGCTTTTATGCCCGGCAAATGGACGGCGGCGGCTCCTGGCTGGATGAGGAACAGCTATACCTGAACGGGATCAACTGCCTAATGGCCGTGGAGGGGCGGCAGCAGGAACTCCAACT
Source organism: Pontibacter sp. HJ8 (assembly GCF_054824225.1). Taxonomy (NCBI): domain Bacteria; kingdom Pseudomonadati; phylum Bacteroidota; class Cytophagia; order Cytophagales; family Hymenobacteraceae; genus Pontibacter; species Pontibacter sp. HJ8. Next base: position 17,003 of record NZ_JSYF01000204.1, on the reverse strand, counting down.
CCTCGAGCTCGAGCTGCCGGATAACTGGCAGATCGCCTGCGGCCTGAAAGAGACAGCGCGCCATACCTTGCTGGCAGCCAACTACGACGAACTGGTGGACAGCCCCCTTATTGCCAGTGGAAAGCTCCAGCAGGAAACCTATACGGTAGCAGGTATACCTTTCCACATCTGGATACAAGGAGACTGCCGGCCGGACTGGGAGCGGATCAAAAAGGACTTTGAGGCTTTCACAAAGGAGCAGTTGGAGGTGTTCGGCGACTTCCCGGTCCGGGACTATCACTACCTGAATGAGATCCTGCCTTACCGCTATTACCACGGCGTGGAACACGGCAACTCCACGGTCATCACGCTCGGGCCAGGGGAGCTGCTGATGACGCCCAGCCTGTACAAAGAATTTCTGGGCGTGAGTTCGCATGAGCTGTTCCATACCTGGAACATCAAGAAAATCCGCCCGAAGGAGATGTGGCCGTACGACTTTACCGGAGAAAACTACTTCCGGACAGGCTATGTGGCGGAAGGCATCACGACCTACTATGGCGATTACATGCTGGCACGATCCGGGGTGTTTACGGCGGCGCAATATTTTGAGGAGCTGAACACCACGCTGCAACGCTACTTTGCCGACTACAGCCGAAATAACCTCTCCGTTGCCGACTCGTCCTTTGACTTGTGGCTGGATGGCTACAAACCCGGTATACCAGATCGCAAGGTTTCGATCTACATCAAAGGAGCCCTGACGGCTCTACTGCTGGACCTGCAACTGCGCCGGAGCACAGGCAATACGTCCAGCCTCGATACGGTGATGCGCCACTTGTGGGAAGATTTCGGCAAGCGCGGCATCGGCTATACCGAGCAGGATTATGCGCAACTGGTACTGCGCATCGGCGGCGAACACTTTCAACCGTATTTTGAGCAGTACATCAATGGCACAGCACCCATAGAAGAAGCGTTGGATGAGGCCCTCCGGTATGTGGGTTGCACGCTACAGGCCGGGGAAAACGCGCTGCTGTACGAAGGCAAGTTTGGCTTCAAGACCATCACCGATAACCAGGCAATCAAGGTATCAGCTATCGCACCTGACTCGCCGGCCAGCGCTGTGCTGAGTGTGGAAGATGAACTGATCGCTGTGAACAACCGGAAACTGGAGCAAAACCTGCAGCCGCTACTGGCAGACACAGACCTGTCACAAGGTATAGAGCTCACCCTTTTCCGAAACAAGCAGTTGCGCCAGGTAACACTTCAGCCACGAGAGCAAACTTACTATACCAGGTATACGGTAGCTAAACGGCCTGACGCAACAGAAGCAGAGAAGCAGAACTTCAGGCTATGGCTGAAGCAGGAACATTAGAGATAAGATGTTAGAAATTAGATATTGGATGTTAGACTTCCTTCATGCAGCGTATGGTGGTTCCCGCCTTTAAAGAATGGTATCGTTGCTCGGGTTATCCACAAGAAAAATTGATCATCAGAACACTACTCCTGTGGCTTGTGTCTAACATCTAACGTCTAACATCTAGTTAAACAGAAGCTTTAGGTAGAAAGAGGGTTGTTTGAGTCGCTCCCGCAGGTCCAGGTCGGTGAACATGCACGAGATCGTTTCGGCCAGCGCCTGATTTCTGGAGGCTTTGGCGGCTACCTGGTTGAAGAGCCAGGGGTAATGAAGCAGGCGCTGCATGCGGCGGCTTAGCTTGAGTTCTTTCCAGAGCCGGTTGTACACGGCTTTGTCGTAGGCCTGCATAAAATCTGCTGCGAAATTCTGCTGTTGCAGACATAGTTCCGCCTGCGTGGCCGCCCACCTTCCGCTGATCATGGCATTGCTTATACCTTCGCCGGTGAAGGGATCGATGAGGGATGCCGCATCTCCTACGAGCATGTAATTATCGCCCGAGATCACGCGCTTTTTGGAGCCCAATGGCAAACCATACCCTTTGATGTCGCCTGCCAGTTCTGCTCCGGCAAAACGTTCTTTAAACTCGGGATGTGTTGCGATGATGCGGAGCATTTCCTTTTTCAGGTTCACTTTTTTCTGGCTCACCGTTTCGCTCAGCATACCTACCCCCACATTGGCGTAGCCGCCCGGCAACGGGAATATCCAGAAGTAGCCGGGCAGAAAATCCTTCAGAAAGTGAAGCTCGATGAAGTTGTCCTGGTCCAGGCCACCTACATTCTTGTAGTAAGCACGCAGCCCGGCACAGTAATGCGCCGGCTCCTGCTTTATACCTGCAATTTGCCTGGCGAAAGAAGAGTGCGCGCCATTGGCCGCGATCAACAACCGGGTTTCGAACTTATGATTACCGCTTTTGTCCGATAGCAGAAAACCGTCTTCAGTTTTTTCAATGCTTGCAATATCGATGCCTTCGAGCAGCGTTATCTCGGGCCGCTTTTTCACCTCACGTATCAGGAAGTCATCAAAGTCAACCCGCTTGGAGATATAACCGGAAGGCACATCTGCCTCCGGGTCATAGTTATACCTGAAAGGAACACGCAGCTTGTAGCCGGCCGGCGAAACAAAGTGTATCCCCCAGGATGGAAGCTGCGACTCCTGCTGACTCAGCCTACCGGTCAGGTCCGGACAGATCCGCTTGAGCTCACTCACCACTTTACCGCTGAGCGCATCGCCGCATACCTTGTCTCTCGGAAAAACGGCTTTGTCCAGCAGCACAGCGCGTATGCCTTTGTTGGCCAGGTGAAGGGCTGCGGAAGCGCCTCCCGGTCCGGCGCCCAGTATACAAATGTCGTGTTGCTGCATAAAACGCTTCAAGTGAAGGGTGCTAAAAATAAGCAGCAATTTTCAGCCGGGCACTATCGCAGCGAAAAAAGGTAGCCTTAAAACAAGAAGAGGAAAGCCGTGCCGGCCTTCCTCTTCTCTCACTTTTCATAGTCTTATTTTGTATTCCTGGCTTTCTTATTTTTTATCGTAAGGCATGTTATTGCCACCTTTCGCCAGGTTACGGTTTGGGTTCTGTACTTTGGTGTCATCCGCATTCAAAGCGCTTCGAACGGGATTATCTTCTATGTTGCCCATCGGCTTATTTTTGTTCTCGCCGGTCGGATTGTTCTTCTTCAATTCATCCAGCGTCTTCTTATTTTCGTTTTTTATGCTCATCGTTTGTCTCCTTTGTTGATCTGTGTCTAGTAGTTTTACCCCGGCACGCCCTACTTTGTTGCATTTTAAAATTCCAGCAGTACGTAAAACTGCCTCTGAAACGCAAAAAGGGAAGACCGAAGCCTTCCCTTTTTGTATACTATCGCGGAGTTTTTCTACTGCAACACCGTGTCAAACGCTACCAGGGTAACAAACTGCTGCACGCGGTTATCAATCTCTTCCTGGCTCAGGCTTTTCAGGCGCTCTGTACCGAATTTCTCTACACAGAAAGACGCCAGTGCCGAACCATAGATGATGGCACGCTTCATGTTTTCGAAGCTCGTATCGCCTGTGCTGGCGAGGTACCCGATGAAGCCACCGGCAAACGTGTCGCCTGCGCCGGTCGGATCAAATACTTCCTCCAAAGGAAGTGCGGGAGCAAAGAATACTTTCTCTTCGTGGAACAGCAAAGCCCCATGCTCGCCTTTCTTGATGATGAGGAACTTAGGCCCCATCGCTATGATTTTCTGAGCAGCTTTTACCAGGGAATACTCCCCACTCAACTGGCGCGCTTCTTCGTCGTTGATGGACAGCACATCTACCAAAGCGATCGTCTTGAGCAGCTCGTCCATGGCAATGTCCATCCAGAAGTTCATGGTATCCATTACGATCAGCTTCGGGCGGTTGGTCAGGCGCTCCAGCACGGTGCGCTGTACCTGCGGCGCCAGGTTACCCAGCATCAGGTATTCGCAGCCCTGGTAAGCCTGCGGAATGATCGGGTCAAAATCGCCCAGCACGTTCAGCTCCGTCACCAGCGTTTCGCGGCTGTTCATGTCGTTAAAATAGCGGCCAGACCAGAAGAAAGATTTTTCATTCTCCTTTACCTGCACGCCTTCGGTGCTGATGTTGCGCTCGTGCATGAGAGCAAGGTGGTCCTGATCGAAATCGCCGCCCACTACCGATACCACATTCACAGGCTTCACAAAATAAGAAGCTGACAAGGAAATGTACGTAGCTGCGCCACCTACAATTTTATCTGTCTTCCCGAAGGGAGTCTCCAGCGCATCAAACGCCATTGAACCTACTACTACTAAGCTCATATCTTTGCTAATTATGAATTACGAATTAAGAATTATGAATGGGTTCATACTTTAAAACCAGCACTTTAGCCATTCAACAATTTAGCAATTAACTCAAAATAAAAAAGCCCCTGAAGGTTTGCTTCAAGGGCTTGGGGTGGAAGATGGGTCTCGAACCCACGACCCCCAGAATCACAATCTGGTGCTCTAACCAACTGAGCTACAACCACCGTGTCTCATTAGAGAGTGCAAATATACGTCTCGTTTTCTTATTTACAATACGTGAGAAGCAATTTTTTGAATAAAATTCGTATCTCACTGTGGCTTTTAGACTTATAATTTAGCTATCGCAAGGTATAGCACTTACTTGCTCAACTTCGTTCCGCACCACGGGCAATAGTTAATGACCACCATGGTGGCGCTGCCGTTGTGCACAGGTATACCGTAGAGCCCTTCGTCCCATTTGTTAATGATTACCTCCGGGTCGTCATACCTTGTCTCGCCGTCCTCGTCCAGGCTTTCGTATACCTTGTCGGCCAGCATCAGGCAGCAGTAGCTCCCGTAGTCAAAGCCTTTGCTCTTCAGCTTCTCGGCAATGGCCCAGTTGTAGCAGGCTTCATCTTCGTGAAGGGCATCCGCATAAGCTTCGTAGTCTTCTGACCGGGTGACTTCCTCAGGTAGCTCTTTCCCAAAAAAGCGGGTATGCAGCGTTTTAAATTGCTCTAATTCCATCGTTATACCTTACCGGTCAAACAGCAGCCTCTCCCCTTTCCTGCTTTCATCAAATTCGCCCTCAGAGTAGGCCAGGTGCCCGGAAACGAAGGTATGGATGATGGTGCTGCTGAAGGTATGCCCTTCAAAAGGAGACCAGTTGCATTTATAATACGTGTTGTCTTTGCTCACTGTATAGGGCTTGTTCAGGTCCACCAGCACCAGGTCGGCCCAGTAACCTTCGCGGATGTAGCCGCGCTCGCGCACATTGAAAAGTATAGCCGGGGCATGGCTCATCTTCTCCACCACTTTCTCCAGCGTCAGCTTGCCCTGCTTCACAAACTCGAGCATCATCTGCAGCGAGTGCTGCACCAGCGGCACCCCAGAAGGCGCCTGCTTGTAGTTGCCCTGCTTCTCTTCCCACAGGTGCGGGGCATGGTCCGTGGCGATCACATCCAGTTTGTCTTCCAGCAGCCCTTGCAGCAAGGCTTCTTTGTGTCGATGCTCTTTCACAGCCGGGTTGCACTTGATCTGGGTGCCGAAGGTGTCATAATCCTCCTTGTCAAACCACAGGTGATGCACGCATACCTCTGCCGTAATGCGCTTTTGCGCCAGCGGAATGTCGTTGCGGAACAGCTTAAGCTCTTCTTCGGTAGAGATGTGCAGGATGTGCAGGCGGGTATTGTACTTTTCGGCCAGCTTCACGGCCAGGAAGGACGATTTGAAACAGGCTGCTTCGTTGCGTATCTCCGGATGGCACTTGACAGGTATAGCGTCGCCATACTTTTCCTCATAGATAGCCATGTTGTCGCGGATCGTCTGCTCATCCTCGCAATGCACGGCAATGGGTAGTTTGGCCCTGGAGAAGATCTGCTCCAGCGTTTGCTCGTTATCCACCAGCATGTTCCCCGTGGAAGAACCCATGAAGATCTTGATGCCGCAAACCGTGTTGGGGTTGGTGAGGAGCACTTCGGACAGGTTGTCGTTGGTAGCCCCCATATAAAAGGAGTAATTGGCCAGCGAGGTCTCGGCTGCAATTACATACTTGTCCTCCAGCAGTTCCTGCGTCACGGTGTTGGGCACGGTGTTGGGCATCTCCATAAAAGAAGTGACGCCGCCGGCTACAGCTGCCCGGGCTTCTGTCTCAATATTGGCTTTATGTGTCAGCCCCGGCTCCCGGAAATGCACTTGGTCGTCGATAGCACCCGGTAGCAGGTATAGGCCGGTGGCATCAATGATTTCATCTGCTTCGGTGCTTATACCTGCACCGATTTGTGCGATGCGGCCGTCCCGGATCAGGACATCGGCCGTCGTTGTTTTTCCTTCGTTTACGAGTTGGGCGTTCTGTATAAGGATGCTTTTCATGCGAATCGTTTTTTCAAGGCAGCTTAGATATCGGCTAATATACGGAGGAAATCATGTTTTACTGTGTCGTTTCCATCCACTTTACCTCCCAACCACAAAATTCCCGTACTTTTGTAAATAAGTAGAAAGTATAAGGACCACAACCATGGCAGAAGAAGCAGAGAAAGAAGCAACCACGTTCGAGGATTTTAAACTGAACAGACAGTTGCTGAACGCCATTGAAGAGGCCGGCTATGAAAAGCCAACCCCCATCCAGTTGAAAGCGATCCCGGTCATTATGGGAGGCCACGACGTGATGGGGATAGCCCAGACCGGAACGGGCAAAACAGCCGCGTTTCTGCTGCCCATCCTCATGAAAGTAAAGTATGCGCAGGGCCAGAACCCGCGGGCGCTCATATTGGCGCCTACCCGCGAGCTGGCCATGCAGATCGAAGAGCACATCAGCCTGCTGGCCAAATATACCGACCTGCGCCATACCGTCATCTACGGTGGACTCGGACCCAAAACGCAGATCGAAACGATACAAAAAGGGATTGACATACTCGTTGCCACCCCCAAGCGCCTCATGGAGCTATACCTGAAAGGAGAGTTGATCCTGAAAGAGATCAAGACGCTGGTGCTGGATGAAGCCGACAAGATGATGGACATGGGCTTTATGCCCCAGATCCGCCAGCTGCTGGAAATACTGCCCCGCAAACGCCAGAACCTGTTGTTCTCGGCTACCATGCACCCGAAGGTAGTGGAGCTATCCGAAGAATTCCTGGAGTTCCCGACCCGCATCGAAGTCACGCCGCAGGCCACGCCGGTAGAGACCGTGAGCCAGGTACTCTACCAGGTACCCAACCTGCGCACCAAGATCGCGATGCTCGAATACCTCATCAAGGATACAGAAACTTTTAACCGGGTAATCATCTTTACCCGAAGCAAGAAAAACGCCGAGGACGTCGCCAAGTTCCTGGAGCGCAAAGAGTACGGCGAAGTGCGCGCCATACACGGCAACAAAGGCCAGAACACGCGCATCAATTCCATGGAAGCCTTCAAGGGCGGTGATGTCCGCTTTCTGGTCGCGACCGATGTGGCATCCCGGGGTATAGACGTGACCATGGTGAGCCATGTGATCAATTTCGATGTGCCGTTTGTGTACGAAGACTACGTGCACCGCATCGGCCGGACCGGCCGTGCCGAGCAGGCAGGGGCTGCCATCACGTTTGCCAATCCGGCTGAGATGTACCACATCCGCAAGATAGAGAAGCTGATCCGGATGCAGATTTCCGAAGAGCCGATGCCGGCTGAGGTTAAAATACACGAGACGCCGTTTGAGGAGCAGCAGGCCATCGCCCGTGATGTGGACCACCAGAAACGAAGCGAGAACCCGGATTTTAAAGGCGCCTTCCACGTGAAAAAAGCCATCCCGAAAAAGAGACCGGACAAGAGCAAACGCGACCCGAAAGCGTCGTTCTGGCAAAAGACAAAGAAGAAAAAATAACAAAAAAGGCCCCTGCTCAGGTATAGCAGGGGCCTTTTTTGTTATCCGCTACAGGGGATCAGAAAAATCTGGCTGTCACGTCGCCAAATTCAAAAACCATATACGTCAGGATAAAGCTCCAGAAGAGCGCACTCCACAGCATGTGCAGGAAAATCCGCCTTTTGGAAGTGCCGAATACGGCTGCTACGATGGTTCCGAATACCGGCGTGAAGAGCAGTGGCGTGAAAAAAGCAACCCCGATAACGCCGAAGTTCCGCCAGATCTTGACGATGCGACGGCTTTTGGTTCCGAAAACCGGCTTCTGCTTTTCCCGACGGTAATTGGCATACCACCTGGATGCCGCCCGCCCGATAAAGGAAAAAACGATCACGCTCGTCATCATGCCGGCCACCGTAAAGAGCACCGTTTCCCAGTACGACAGGCCCAGAGAAATACCGGCCAGCGGTCCGCCAATGAACTTGACGGTACTGATCAGGAACACGGACAGGTATTTGAGAATCTCCTCCACCACAATGCTATCTTTTAAACCAGGGGCCTGCTACTTTCGTGTTATGTATACGCAGGAGCAGCTACCCGAAGAACAGTTTTTCAACTAAAATGTTCAGAAGAACAGCATGGCCTGCCTTCACGAACTACCGGTTCACGCGCCTGAAGCAAAGCTATACCTTCGGTCCGAAGGCCAGATCGCCTGCATCCCCCAGACCCGGCACGATGTAGAAATGCTCGTTGAGGTGATCATCCATCGCACCCAGCCAGATATGCGCCTCCGGCACCTCCTGCTGCACATAGGCCACCCCTTCCGGCGAAGCGATGGCAGCGGCAAAGTGTACCTGTACCGGCTTACCGTGACGCAGCATACCTTTATAAGATTTCACCAGCGACCTGCCGGTTGCCAGCATGGGATCAGCCAGTATCAGGATCTTGTCGTGCAGGTCCGTAGAAGCCAGGTAATCCATGTTGATCTGCAACTCCGTGTTCTGCTCCTCTACCCGGTAGGCTCCCACAAAGGTACTGTAGGCCTTGTCGAAGTAGTTGAGCATTCCGTTGTAGAGCGGTAAGCCGGCCCGCAGGATCGTCGCCAGCACCGGTTGCGCCGTCAACAACAGCGTTTGCGTGGTAGCAAGCGGCGTTACGATCTCTTTTGACTCATAAGGCAGCGTTTTGGAAATCTCGTAAGCCAGCAACTCTCCCAAGCGCTCCAGGTTGCGCCGGAAACGCAGGCTATCGTGTTGAACGGATATGTCCCGTAATTCTGCCACATAATGGTTGGCAAGGGAAGGGCGCTCTGTCAGGATGTGCAGGCTTTGGTTTTGCATACGTTACGATCTTTGGGTGTGCTAAAGATACAGCCTTTCACGGTGATGGCAATTCCGGGTGCTGAAAATCGTTATGGGTATCGTCTGCTATACCTGCCCGGCACAGGTAGTGCCGTACAAATCGTGTCTTTTTATTAACATTGCAGCGGCTTATTCAGTAGATTGCTTACAAAACCAACATTTTCCTTACAACGACCTCATCCCTTCTATATGAGAAATATACTTGCCGCACTGGCACTTTGCCTGCTGGCTATACCTTCGCTGCAGGCCCAGGATGTGTATGTGCCCTATGACCGCGACACCTACCACCTCATCGAGCGTTACCAGATCAAGCTGGGCACCAAGGTACCGCAACTGCATACCAACGTGCGCCCTTATGGCCGCCAGGATGTGGCCGAACTGGCAGAAGCTGCCGCCGGCGAGCCCCGCTCCAACGCCGACATGTTCAACATCCAGTACCTGCTCAACGACAACTGGAACTATACGACCCAGGAAAACGACAACGAAAGTAAGCGGCCTTTTTTAAAATACCTTTACCGCAACAAAACCGACCTGTATCATTACGAATCGGAAGATTTTACGCTGCGCGTAAACCCGGTGCTGCACCTGGAGCTGGGCCACGACAACCAGAGCGATGGCATGCGCTACATCAACACGCGGGGGGTGCAGCTGGAAGGCAGTATTGACAACCGCTTCGGGTTCTATACCTTCATTGGCGAGAACCAGGCCAAGTTTCCGGAATATGTCGTGGACCGCATCCTGCGGGATGGCGTGGTGCCGCACGAAGGACTCTGGAAAAGGTTTAAAGGGGATGGCTATGACTTCCTGACGGCGCGCGGCTACCTGAACTATTCCCTCTCGAAGCATGTCGAGATACAGCTGGGCCACGACCGCCACTTCATCGGCGATGGCTACCGCTCGCTCGTATACTCCGACTATGCCCCGCCGGCTTTCTTCTTGAAACTCAACACCCGTGTTTGGCGCCTGCACTACATGAACCTGTTCCAGGAGCTGACGGCCGATTACCGCCGCCGCGAAGGCGGAGACCGGCTGTTGCCTAAAAAGTACATGGCCCTGCACCGGCTGGGCGTGAACGTAACCGACAACCTCAACATTGGCCTGTTTGAGCAGATCATATTCGGGCGCGAAAAGGGCAAGTTTGAGCTGCAGTATCTGAATCCGGTGATCTTCTACCGCAGCGTGGAGCACAACCTGGGCAGCCAGGACAACGCCATGCTGGGCATGGACTTCCGCTGGAACCTGTTCAACACCGTTCAGCTCTACGGACAGCTGGTGCTCGATGAGTTTGTGCTCAACGAAGTGAAATCCGGCAATGGCTGGTGGGCCAACAAACAGGCCGGACAAGTAGGCGCCAAGTACATCGACGCCTTCGGCCTGCAGAACCTGGACCTGCAGGGCGAGGTGAACATCATTCGCCCCTATACCTACCAGCACCGCGACGGGAGCTCCAACTACCAGCACAACCGCCAGCCGCTGGCGCACCCGATGGGGGCCAACCTGTATGAGTTCATCGGCATCGCGCGTTACCAGCCTTTGCCGCGCCTCAACCTGACCGCCAAAGCCATCGCCACCCGCTACGGCATGGACCAGGACTCGATCAACTGGGGCAACAACGTAAACCTGGATTACAACTCCAGGCCGTATGACTTTGGTCACGAGATCGCCCAGGGCATCACCACCAACCAGTTGCACCTGGACCTGACAGGCACGTACCAGCTGCGCCACAACTTTTTCGTGGACCTGAAGGGCATCATCCGACGCACCGACGCCGAAGTAAATACATTTGATAAAAACTCGGTCTATACCTCTGTGGCACTGCGCTGGAATATTGCCCAGCGCCTGCACGAGTTTTAGAGGACAGGTATAGCCAGCCATACGGGAACGGGGAGACTTCAGCAGAAGCTCCCCGTTTTGTTTTCGGTGGCGTCATACCGACCTGGTAAGCAGCCCGACATAAGCCCTGCCCAAAAATTATCACATACCGGGTTGATTTTGGCTATCTTTGCAGCGGCTTGGCCGACAACAGGTATAGCAGAGCCTTAAACATTGTAATTCACTAATACTTAAACGTTTCCGTGCCGGGTGGACTTGTCTGCCCTGAAGCGCGGGACTGCCTCGCCGGCTACACAGTGGCTGGAGGCGGACATATACCAACATGAAGACTTATCTCCGGATACTGCAGTTTGCGCGGCCCTATAGTCGCTTTGTGCCGCTCTATACTATTTATACTGTGCTGGGCATTATTTTCGGCCTGCTCAACTTCACGCTCCTTATCCCGCTGCTCAGCGTACTTTTCGGGACGGTCGGCACGGATGATGCCGCAGTTATGGCGGTTACCAAACCAGAGTTCAGCCTGTCTATCGACTACTTCAAGGATTTCTTCAACTACCATTTCGGGCAGGTGATCCTGGAACATGGCCGGAAGGGTGCCTTGCTGTTTGTCTGTATCATCATTACCTGCTCCGTGTTCCTTTCCAACGTCTTCAAGTACCTGGCTTTCCGGGTGGTAGGCGCGCTGCGGGCGCATGTGGTGAAGAAGATACGCCATGCCACGTACGAGCGCGTGACGGAGCTGCACCTGGGTTACTTCAGCAACGAGCGCAAAGGTGACCTGATGACACGCATGACCGTGGACATACAGGAAGTAGAATCCTCTGTGGTAAATACGCTCACCGTTGTCATCCGGGAGCCGATCTCAATCATCGCTTTCTTTGTGGTGCTGTTCTCGATGTCGGTGAAGCTGACACTTTTCACGCTGATCCTGCTGCCGCTTTCGGGTTTGCTGATAGCAGGTATAGCCAAGCGGCTCAAGCGTGCGGCACAGCAGGGGCAGGAATCGCTGAGCTTTATCCTCACGATCATAGACGAAACGCTGAGCGGTATCCGGGTGATCAAGGCGTTCAATGCAGAGCCTTACATCCTGGACAAGTTCCACCAGCAGAATAACCGCTACGCCAACATCCAGCGCTCCATTGCCAACAAGCGCGACCTGGCTTCTCCATTCTCCGAGTTCATGGGCGTGACTGTTGTGGCGGGCTTGCTGCTGTTTGGCGGCACCATGGTACTCAACCAGCAATCGGATCTCAAAGCCGAGGAGTTTATCACCTATATTGTCCTGTTCTCGCAGGTGCTGGTGCCGGCCAAGGCCATGTCAGCTGCCTTCAGTAACATCCAGCGGGGCCTGGTATCCGGAGACCGCATCCTGAATGTGATCGATACCGAACCGCAGATCCAGGATAAGCCGGAGGCCAACGTGTTGCCCGAGTTCCGTCACCAGATCGAGTTCCGGGATGTAAGCTTCGGCTATGATCAACACAGCGTCCTCAAGCACATCAACCTGACCATCGAAAAAGGAAAAACCGTAGCGCTGGTCGGACCCTCAGGAGGGGGCAAGTCCACCCTAGCCGATCTGATCCCGCGTTTCTACGACCCTACTTCCGGCGCTATCCTTCTCGACGGCCACGACATCCGGGACTATACCATGGAGTCGGTACGCGACAAAATGGGCGTTGTGACGCAGGAATCCATTCTCTTCAACGATACCATCTTCAACAACATCGCCTTCAACAAGACCGATGCCACGGAAGAAGAAGTGATGGCAGCGGCAAAAATTGCCAATGCCCATGAATTCATCATCCAGACGCCGGATGGTTACCAGACCCTGATCGGGGACCGGGGCGGTCGGCTCTCGGGTGGTCAGCGGCAGCGCCTGAGCATTGCCCGGGCCATCCTTAAAAATCCGCCGATCCTTATCCTGGATGAGGCAACCTCTGCCCTGGATACCGAATCCGAGAAGCTCGTGCAGGAGGCCCTGACCAACCTGATGAAGAACAGAACTTCCATTGTCATTGCCCACCGCCTGAGCACGATCCAGCATGCCGACGAGATTGTAGTTTTACAACAAGGTCAGATCATTGAGCGGGGCACGCATGAGGAATTACTGCAGACGAGCGGATTGTACGCAAAACTGACACAAATGCAGTTGGTCTCATAAGGGATTCGTACTGTTTATTGTAACAAACTATTGCTTTAAATTAAATTCTGGCGCTAGTATTTCGGGATATTCATATTTTTTTTATAGTTTAGCCCCATACATTTTTGCACCAAAATCCAACCTTAAAGTATGAAAACACTTAAAACCCTTACAGATGTAATCGTATTCTGCTATGCCATGTTTATAGCACTTTTGCTTACAAACCTGCTTGACCAGAATGCCCTGTTCAGTGTCTCGACCGAAGAACAGATATTGGCCTTATACAAAACCCTGGGCGCGGTAGGTGCGGGCCTGATGATGGTGAAGCTTTTTGTGGGAAAGCTGTACATTGCATCGCTTAAGTATGACCGCCACATGGCACAGGTTAAAATTAATGAACTCAAAGCCGATCTTTACGAGCGGAAGCAGGAGTTCAGAAGCAACAGCTACAGAGAATCCAGAGTAGAAATGGCTGTAGCAAGCAACTAAAAACATTACATGACCCAAACTATACTTGAAGAGCTGAAACAGGCACAGCAAACGCTTGCCAATTTCATGGCTGATTCTGCCAACATTACGGCAATTGAAAAAGCGGCCGCTGCCATGTCCGATGCTGTGGCTGCTGGCGGCAAGATCTTATCCTGCGGCAACGGTGGTTCTATGTGCGATGCCATGCACTTTGCAGAGGAACTGACGGGCCGCTACCGCAACAACCGCCAGGCTATACCTGCCATTTCCATTTCCGATGTCAGCCACATGAGCTGCGTCGGCAACGACTATGGCTACGACTATGTGTTTTCCCGCTACATCGAGGCATTGGGCAACAAAGGCGACGTCCTGCTGGCCATCAGCACCAGCGGCAACTCGGCCAATGTACTGAAGGCAGCAGAAGCCGCCAAAGCCAAAGGGATGACTGTGGTAGGCCTTACAGGCAAAGACGGCGGCAAACTGGCACCCTTGTGTGACGTGGAAGTCCGGGTACCGCACATGGGTTACGCCGACCGCGTGCAGGAAATTCACATCAAAGTCATTCACATACTTATCCTGCTGATAGAAGAGCAACTGGTAGCGCGCGTATAATCGCGTAGACAATACGACACGCCTGTTATTAGTCCAGCAGCAGGAGGCATCCGGGTATAGCAGATCAGGGTCACGTCTCCTGCGTTTGCTACTGCCGGCGGCCTGCTCACCCGCTCAAGTCTGGCTCGTTTCCGGCGCCAATTTCCGCTGGTCCGAAGGATGGCCTATTACCCGGAAGGGCCGCAGAACCAGGTATAGGTCGATGAGGTATCTGCTGCAGGAATCAGCTTCAAAAGATCTTCCTCAGACGGCAGTTGCATTGCCATTACGGTGCATGAAAAATGCCACCATCCCTCCCACGCTTTTTAGCCTGCAAAGCCCGAATTGCTATACCTGGGGAAGCGGCAAGCCTGCTGATCACATCTCTTTTCCCGTATATCTGAAAATTTATACTTTTCAGGGGCATCGGCCGGAATCAATTGCCGGAAGCTGGTGTTGCTGCTTAAAATCCTTTTTAAATTGCACTTTATCAGACCATAGCTCTACTTTATGCTTATCAAGACCTTTGGCAGCGCCGTGCAGGGCGTGAACGCCTTTACCGTGACCGTGGAAGTAAGTGTTAGTGCCGGTGCCAAATATTTCCTGGTGGGCCTTCCCGACAACGCCATCAAAGAAGGCGAACAGCGTATAGAGTCGGCGCTCCGGCAGTATAATTACAGACTAAAACGCCAGAAGACGATCATTAACATGGCTCCTGCCGATATACGCAAAGAAGGTTCTGCCTATGATCTGACCATCGCAATGGGTATGCTGGCAGCTTCCGGGCAGATGGCTTCTGATAAGCTGGCGGAGTATATGATCATGGGAGAGCTCTCGCTGGATGGGTCGCTCCGCCCGATAAAAGGCGTGCTTCCCATTGCGATACAGGCTCGCAAAGCCGGCTTCAAAGGGTTTATCCTGCCTGCACAGAATGCCAATGAGGCGGCCATCGTCAACAATCTCGACATCATTGGGGTCAACAACATCAAAGAGGCGATCGATTTCCTGAACGGGGAACTGGACGTAGAGCCGCTCCACATCGATACCCGCGACATTTTCCAGAGCAGCGCTGATCAATACGCCGCTGACTTTTCGGATGTGCAGGGGCAGGAGAATATCAAACGGGCCCTGGAAATCGCAGCAGCCGGTGGGCATAATGTGATCATGATCGGTCCTCCGGGTGCCGGCAAAACGATGCTGGCCAAAAGGCTGCCGTCTATCTTGCCGCCACTCTCCATGCACGAGGCCCTTGAAACCACCAAGATCCATTCCGTGGCGGGCAAACTGGGGGAGACCTCCTCCCTTTTTGTCACGAGGCCATACCGCGCGCCACACCATACCATATCGGATGTGGCATTGGTAGGAGGCGGTGGCATTCCGCAGCCCGGCGAAATATCCCTGGCGCACAACGGCGTTTTGTTTCTGGATGAGTTGCCGGAGTTCAAGCGTACGGCGCTGGAGGTCATGCGCCAGCCCCTCGAGGAGCGCCGCGTCACCATCTCCCGGGCCAAAACAACCTTAGAATTCCCGGCTAACTTCATGCTGATCGCCAGCATGAACCCGTGCCCCTGCGGCTACTACAATCACCCCGAGAAAGATTGCGTGTGTGGTCCCGGTATCGTGCAGCGCTACCTCAACAAGGTAAGCGGCCCCTTGCTGGACCGGATCGACCTGCATGTAGAAGTCACGCCTGTCACCTTTGATGAAATGACGGCTACGCGAAAATCTGAAAGCAGCGAAACGATCCGCACCCGGGTCGTGACAGCCCGGGAACTGCAGCGGGAGCGGTTCAAGGATTTTGACCATATTCACTCCAACGCCATGATGCCATCCCAGATGGTAAAAGATATATGCCAGGTTACGGATGCGGGCAGAACCTTGCTCAAGACGGCCATGGAACGACTGGGACTCTCTGCCCGGGCATACGATCGCATCCTGAAGGTAAGCAGAACGATTGCTGATCTGTCCGGCAGCGAGGAAATAAGAATTGAACATTTAGCAGAAGCTATTCAGTATAGAAGCCTGGACAGAGAGGGCTGGGCCGGCTGACATACCTGCTTCATAAAAAGCTACAAATCAGCCCATTAAAAGCAGCAACAGAACTAATCTCTGTTGCTGCTTTTGTTTCATGCGGATCGATTTTTGCCCGGTTTATTGCACTGGTTGCTTCTTAAAACTTAATTTATTTTAAGACTTTTCTTTGAGTCCTGCGTAATAGGCAGGGGTCAGGCTCCAAACTGAAAAAGAAAAGGAAACCTGATGTAGAATACCCATTAAAACTAACAGAATTACTACTATGAAGAAGACGTTTTTATTGCTTGTATTGGCGGTAACTACTATGGTTGCTGCACATGCGCAGGGGCCACGAATTGGTATCAGGGCCGGAGCAAACTATGCCGGCTTCGGGGGCTCAGACGCAGACAACCTGGACAGGATATGGGGAGGACACGCTGGTCTTACCGCTAACTTCCCGGTGACGACTGATAACTTTTTTTCTATACAGCCGGAATTGCTTTTCTCGATGAAAGGCGCCGAAACGAAAGATGATGTGTTTAAGGTCAAAGTCAACTACCTCGATGTGCCTGTACTGGGCCGTGTGAATGCCGGTCCGCTATACTTTGAGGCAGGCCCCCAGGTATCGGTGCGTATCAGCGGTGACGTAGAACAAAACGGAACGAACATACAGGACAACCTGGATGACTTTAAAAGAACCAGTCTGGGGTATGCCGCAGGTGTAGGTTTATCCGCTACTCCCCTTGGTCTAAGCATCGGGGTGCGGTATAACGGCGACATTTCTAAACTTTATGATGACAGCAGTGCACCAAATTATCGCAACGACGTATTTATGCTAACTCTGGGCTACCAATTTGGCGCCAGATAAGAACTCCATTAGTACAAAATAACTATG
>NZ_JSYF01000203.1:0-7373 GCF_054824225.1 Pontibacter sp. HJ8 | reverse complement strand
TTATTTATACTATACATGCGCTTAACATTTACTTATTTTACCTTCCGCCCAGGATTGGGCTGAAAGCATAGAAAACCGCACTCTTATGGAAATCAAATTACCCAGGTACTTCAAATATGTCGTTATATTACTGGGCCTGTTTTTATTGTTCTGGATCCTGCAGACCTTCAAAGCGGTTCTGATGCCGCTGGTATTTGCGTTGCTCTTTGCCCTGCTCCTGCTCCCCCTCACCCGTGACCTCGAAAGATTCCGCATGCCGCGCGCAGTGGCTATACTTTGCAGTATCGTCATTGTGGTTCTTGTACTGGGCCTGGTGGTCTGGTTTCTATCCATGCAGCTGATCAGCCTGACTACCGAACTGGAAACGATCGGGAAAAACTTCGACGCCTTGCTCATTAAAACACAGGACTTCCTGTATGAGAAATTCGGCATACTGCCTTCCAACAAAAGTGACCTCATCCTGAACATGGCCGGCAGTCTCCGGGAAGTCTCTACTACGTTTCTGGGTAGTACCATCTCTATGACAACCGGTGCACTGGCCGTCCTGACCATCGTCCCCATTTTTGTATTCTGCTTTCTGTACTACCGGGATCACCTGGAGCAGTTCATGTACAAGTTTGTGGCTAAAGAGAAGCGCAGCAGCATGAACCATACGGTCGAAAACATACAGCATGTCGCACAGAGTTATATCTCCGGGCTCATGATCGTGATCGTGATCGTCTCCCTGCTCAACTCGGCCGGACTGCTGCTGCTGGGTGTCAAGTATGCCATCTTCTTTGGAGTGTTTGCTTCTATCCTGACCATTATACCTTATATCGGCATCCTGATCGGCGCTACCTTACCCGCCCTGTTTACCCTGGCTACCACCGGCCACCTGATCGATGCTGTGCTGGTTGTACTGGTTTTTATGTTTGTGCAGTTTCTGGAAGGCAATTTCATCACGCCCTATGTGGTAGGCTCCAAAGTAAGTATTAACCCTTTCGCAGCGATCATTGCCTTGCTCATTGGTGGTGAAGTTTGGGGGGCAGCAGGTATGATCATCTCGATCCCGATGATCGCCATACTCAAGGTTTTGTTTGATGCCTATGAGCCCCTGCAACCCTTCGGTTTCCTGCTTGCCGACATCGATGATGTGAAAACCCAAAAATCGGGCAGGTTCAGGCAGCTGTTCGATAAGATCCGGGAAAAGGCCAAAAAAGAGCGTAAAGAGCAGGAGCAAGAACAGGAACAGGAACTCTAAAATGCGCTGTTTACTAACTCAATTTGCAAGTATGTCCTGATACAAGCGTTTTGAAACGTATTACTAATAAAATTGGTTTACAGGATAGCCTCAGGCGCTGTGCCAGGGAGCAGCTATACAGCCTAAAAAGAAAGAAGCTTGTACGCCATTATAGATATTGAGACGACGGGCAGTCAGCCCACGCAGGACAGGATCACCGAGATAGCCATTTTTATACACGATGGGCAGCAGATTGTAGACAAGTATACTACCCTGATTAATCCGCAACGCACTATACCTTATTATATATCCCAACTGACCGGAATAACGGATGAGATGGTGCAGGACGCACCCAAGTTCTACGAGGTTGCCAAAGACATCGTGCAGTTCACGGAAGGGATGGTATTTGTCGCGCACAATGTACGGTTTGACTACTCTTTTCTCAAAAAAGAATTTGCTGACCTGGGCTTCACCTACCAGCGTAAAACCTTGTGCACCGTGCGCCTCAGCCGCTCGCTTATACCGGGCCTGCCTTCCTACAGCCTGGGCAAACTCTGCAAGAGCATTGACATCGACCTGCAGATGCGCCACCGCGCCATAGGCGACGCGGAGGCTACCGCCAAATTGTTTGATAAGCTCATCAAGATCAACCGGCCGGTGATCGATGGGGCGCAGCACATGGCCGAGCCGTCCGATCAGCTGAAGAACGAGATCAAGGCTTCCCTGTTGCCGCCTGCCATTAAAAAGGAGCAGGTGGATGCTTTGCCTAATGAACCGGGCGTTTACTATTTCCACAACGAAGAAGGCGAAATAATTTATGTGGGCAAGAGCATCAACATCCGCAAACGCATCATCCAGCATTTTAACATCGACTATAAAAGCCGCAAATCCATTGAGTTCAAAAACCAGATAGCGGACATCACTTATGAGCGGATGGGCAATGAACTGGTATCCTTGCTTTTTGAATCGGCGGAGATCAAGCGGATGAAGCCGCACTATAACCGGCAGCAGCGCCGCAGCGTGTTCAACACCGGGATCTTTGTCTATGAAGACGACAAAGGGTATAGGCGCCTGACCTTCGGCAGCGTGAACAAGGCAGATAATGTAAACATGACCCCTATCATCGCACTATCGAACCAGTACAAAGCCAAGGGCTTCCTCTTTCACAAAGTAGCCAAATACAACCTCTGCCAGAAGTTGTGCGACCTCTACAAGACCGGCGGGGCCTGCTTCGATTACCAGGTGCACCAGTGCAAGGGGGCCTGCATCGGGGAAGAAAGCCCGGAAGAGTATAATGCCCGCGTAGATGCGGCCATCGATTCCTTCACCTTTGAGCACAACAGCTTTGTGATCGTGGGCAAAGGCCGCGAGTTAGGCGAAAAATCAGTGGTGGTGGTGGAACATGGCAGCTACCTGGGTTTTGGCTTTGTAGATGAATATTTTACGGCCCATACCTTAGAGGACTTTAAAGGCGAAATACAGCGCTACAACGACAACAAAGATGTGCAGCAGATCATCCGTGGCCACATGCGTGGCAAGCACAAAGACAAAGTGATCGTGTTTGACTGACCCCTGATTTCAGGGCTGCCGTTCATATTGTTGCGCTCATTCATCGGATTTTTCGGATAAGAGTTTTTTTATTCTTAATTTCCATTCGAAATAAAACACTTGAATTAAATGGAAACACGATTCAGACCAGGCGTCTTATTCGGCGACGAAGTAACAGAGCTATTTAAGTATGCAAACGAAAATAACTTTGCCTTACCCGCTGTAAACGTTATTGGTACCAATTCGGTAAATGCTGTCCTGGAAACAGCCAGAGCAGTCAACTCACCTGTCATCATCCAGTTCTCGCATGGTGGCGCCCAGTTCTTTGCAGGCAAAGGCCTGGCGAACGACGCCCAGAAAGCAGCGATCGCAGGTGCAATTTCAGGGGCACATCACGTACACCTGATGGCGGAGGCCTATGGCGTTCCGGTGATCCTTCACACGGACCACGCGGCCAAAAAGCTGTTGCCCTGGATAGACGGATTGCTCGATGCGGGGGAAAAGTTCTTTGCCCAGCACGGCAAGCCGCTCTTTAGCTCCCACATGCTGGACTTATCCGAAGAAGCTATAAAAGAAAATATCGAGACCTGCGCCAGCTACCTGCAGCGTATGGACAGAATGGGTATGACCGTTGAGATCGAACTGGGTGTAACCGGTGGCGAAGAAGACGGTGTCGACAACACCGGTGTTGACAGTGCCCACCTCTATACGCAGCCCGAAGAAGTGGCCTATGCGTATGAGGAGCTCAAAAAGGTTAGCCATCGCTTCACCATTGCAGCTGCCTTCGGCAACGTGCACGGGGTATACAAGCCAGGCAATGTGGAGCTTCGTCCGGAGATCCTGAAGAACTCACAGGAGTATATCCAGGAAAAATTCGGAACGGGCCCTACTCCTGTCCAGTTTGTATTCCACGGTGGATCAGGCTCAGAAAAGGCTCAGATCACAGAAGCGATCGGGTATGGTGCCATCAAGATGAACATCGACACCGATATGCAGTGGGCCTTCACCGAAGGTGTGCGTATGTATTTCGACAAGAAGAAAGACTACCTGCAGGGCCAGATTGGTAACCCGGAGGGAGAAGATGTGCCGAACAAGAAGCATTACGATCCGAGGGTATGGCTGCGTGAAGGAGAAGCGAATTTCATTGCACGTCTGAAGGAAGCCTTCACGGACCTGAATGCCAATAACAGAAACGCATAAGTTGCTTTTCAAAGGCTAATGTAGCAAAGGTGGGGCTCCGGTTCCACCTTTGCTTTTTTAAGTCTGCTGATGCGCCAGCAGCCAGTCGTAAATCTTATCTGTATCTTCTTTGCGGCAAAGCTCCGAGCCCGGCGTCATGGTTGCGGCTGTACCCGCAGCTACCCCATAGCGCACCACTTCTCCCAAGGGACAGCCTTTGAGCAGGCTCATCACCATACCTGCGACCATACTGTCACCGGCCCCTACCGCGCTTTGTTGCTTCACCGTTGGCGGTACCACATACTGTATACCTGTTTCTTTGGAAGCCAGCATGGCGCCACGAGGTCCCAGCGATACGACCAGTACCTTGCACTTGCCTTCCTCCAGCACTTTCATGGCCAGCTCCTCCTGCTCAAAAGCCGAAATGTGTTCTTTGCCGGCCAGCTTTGCCAGTTCTCCCAGATTCGGTTTAATCAGGTATATCCCTTCTCCTGCTGCTTTGATCAAGGCATCGCCGGAGGTATCTACCATCAGTTTAAAGCCCCTCTTATGGGCGATCACTGCCATTTGGTAATAAAAATCGTCCGGAACGCCCTGCGGCAGACTCCCACTGGCTACCACATATTCAGGCAGTTCCTGCAGTGCCTCCAGCTTTTCCAGTACCTGTTTCCACTCGTGCTCCTCTACGGCTGGTCCCGGCATGCCAAAGCGAAACTGATCCCCCGTGCTCTCTTCCATGACCATCAGGTTTTCCCGCGTCCAGTTTTTAGTCTGCAAGTTCCAGAATTCCACACCTTCTTCCTCCAGCAACTGGCAAAGCCGCTCACCGGCTGGCCCGCCCGAAAGCAGCCAGGCAATGGATTGCCCGCCCAGCTTCCTCACAGCACGCGATACATTGATGCCTCCTCCGCCCGGTTCATAGCGTGGCTCTTCGCAACGCAGCTTTTTCTCAGGCAGCACCCGGCTTACATGTGTGCTTTTGTCCAGGGCCGGGCTAAGGGTTATGGTCAGAATTTTATGCATGGGTTGCTGAGTAAGGATCTTGAATAAATGAAAAGGTATAAAACAGCAGCATGACGGCTCAGGACTTTATACCTGCTGTAGAATTTCTCCGGATGTCGAATTCCCGCTGCTCCCCTGTTTTGAAGGTATACACTACGCCGCATACGCCAATCTTTACTTCCTTGGACCAGCCTCTGTCGAAGGTGATCCGCATTGTTTCGGTGGTAATCTCTACTGCCAGCCAGTGTGCCCGGTAGCGAAGCTGCAGGTTCAGGAAAGGCATCTGATCGGGCAACACCGGGTTGAACCAGAGCACATTGTCCCGGATCTCCAGGCCAGTAAAGGCCCGCTGCACCAGGTCTACGGTACCTGCCATGGCACCCAGGTGAATGCCCTCTGCTGTGGTGCCGCCCTGTATATCTTCCACGTCACTCATCAGGGCGATCTCGAAGTTGGTCCAGGCACGTTTCCGGTGAGAGCGGGCCAGCACCCAGGCGTGCACGATCTTGCTTAGCGTAGAGCCATGCGACGTACGCTGCTCGTAATACGCAATGTTGTCCTGTATACTTTCTGCCTTGAAGTCATAGTCCAGAAGCCGGAAGATCTGCAGCAGTTCTTCCGAAGAGAAAAGGTAAAACAGCATCAGGACATCGGCCTGCTTACTGGCTTTGTAGTGGTTAACACTATCCCCTTCGCTTTCCAGTATGCGGTCCAGGCGCATGGCTTCCCCGTACTTAGCCTTATACTTATCCCAGTCAAACTCCTTCAGCTGGTCATAGCCCTCAAACTGAGCAATTATTGTGGTGTCTTCCAGGAAGGGCACATACATGCGCTGGCTGATCTCCTGCCATCGCGCCAGGTCTTCCTGGTTGATGTGCAACTTGTCGAGCAGCTCGATGTAGCGGGAGTCATCGATTACTTCCTGCAGCTTCAAGGCCTGCTGTATCACCCAAACTGCCATCACATTGGTATAGGCATTGTTGTTGAGCCCGATCTCCTGGGTATGTGGATATTCGGTATGGTATTCGTCCGGACCTACCACATGCAGGATCTCGTAGCGGCCGGACTTTTTATTATAGGAGGCAATGGTTGACCAGAACTGGGCAATGTCCAGGATCATCTCTGCCCCGTGGTAGCTCAGAAAATCCATATCATCCGTCGCCTGGTAGTACTGCCACACATTGTAGGCAATGGCAGCGCTGATGTGCCGCTGCAGGTAGGTATTGTCGGGCAGCCATCTTCCTGACTGCGGATTAAGGTGAATGACCTGGCTCTCTTCCCGGCCGTTGCTGCCGCTCTGCCAGGGGAACATGGCTCCCCGGTAGCCAGCTTCTTTGGCCGCACTGCGGGCCTCATGCAGGCGCCGGTAGCGGTACATGAGCAGTTCCCGGGTGATAGCAGGCAGGCGCATGTTCAGGAAAGGAAAGATAAAAAGTTCATCCCAGAAGATATGGCCCCGATAGGCTTCTCCGTGCCATCCCCGCGCCGGCACTCCTACATCAAGGCCCACGGTATGACCCGATACAGTCTGCAGCAACTGGAATATGTGTAGCCGGAGGACAGATTGTGTTTTGGTATTGCCGGGAGTATTCAGGTCACAGCGGTTCCAGAGGCGCTGCCATGCCCGTTTGTGCTCTTCCAGGCTTTGCTGAAAATTGCCCTGCCGCTGTATGTTGGTGACACCATCCAGCAAGGGCTCCGAGATCGCCCAGTCGCGGGAGGTATAGAAAAGCACTGTTTTCTCCAGCCGTATGGGTTGCTCCGGGGTCATGTCCAGTTGGTACTGATGCTCCACATACCCTTTTTCCACGATCGTTTGAGCCTGCGAGCTACTCTCCTCTCCATTCAGGTAGACACGGGTGCGTGCCACCTGGGCCATTCTGGTTTTGGATTGAACCGTCTGAACAACCAGGAACATGGATTCTTCATCGTGCTGCCCCTGCTCAAGTATCTCCAGGTGCTGGCTGGCCAGGGCCTTATACCTGGCTACGCCACTGTTTATAACGCGTCCGTCGAGGGCTGCCCGCAACTCTATCCCGCCCGACCAGTTGATGGGCGTCAGCTGCCACTCCAGGGCTGCCAGGTGTGGGTTGGCCATACTCACCAGCCGTCGACAGTTCAGTTTCGATTCACGCCCGTGCCCATCTTTAAAATGCACATACCGGAGCAGCAAGCCCTGTTGCATGTCCAGCTCCTGCCGGAAATCAAGTACTTCTGCCCCACTCATGTGAAACCAGTCTTCTCCCGGATGCCGGAAAGAGACGGGCAGCCAGTTGGGCCAGTTCACCAGGTCCTCGTTTTCAATCTGCTTGCCCGCCACCTCAGATGTCAGCCTGTTGTAGCCGCCTGCCAGGTAGGTTCCGGGGTAGTCATATTCTGATTCCGCTTTAGCTTCTTCAAAAGCACCGCGCGTAGCAATGTAGCC
>NZ_JSYF01000202.1:0-22278 GCF_054824225.1 Pontibacter sp. HJ8 | reverse complement strand
TTTCATTTATCGGGGCCTGATATTCCTTGCAACTACTGGTAAGTCTGTGGCTTTATAATTAAATTGCCGGCTTAACTCTAAGCTTATGCACAACACAGAAGAGGTGAGCATACTTTCTGACAGAATAACTGCCCTGTCGGAATCGCAGACAATCGCCATGGCGAAAAAAGGCCGAGAACTAGCAGCCCAGGGATTTGATATTATCAACCTGAGCTTCGGCGAGCCTGATTTCCAGACCCCCCAGTATATAAAGGACGCTGCCAAGCAGGCCATCGACGAGGGTTTTACCTTCTATACCCCGGTGCCGGGTTATCCGGAGCTGCGCCAGGCCATAGTCGATAAGTTTAAGCGCGACAATATCCTGGACTATAAGCCCGAGAACATTGTTGTTTCGACAGGTGCCAAGCAGTCTATTGCCAATGCGGTGATGTGCCTGGTCAACCCGGGCGATGAGGTAATCATCTTTTCGCCTTATTGGGTGTCCTATGAAGAGATCGTGAAGCTGGCAGAAGGTATACCGGTACCCTTGCAGGGTAGCCTGGAGCATGATTTTAAGGTTACGCCGGAGCAACTGGAAAATGCGATCACCTCCAATACCAAGCTGGTGATGTACTCATCCCCCTGCAATCCGACCGGCTCAGTGTTTGATGAGCAGGAGTTGCTGGCGCTGGCAAAAGTGCTGGAAAAGCATCCGCAGGTACACGTCCTGGCCGATGAGATCTATGAGTACATCAACTTCGAAGGGAAGCATGCGAGCATGGCGTCTTTTGACTTCATCAAAGACCGTGTGATCACAGTGAATGGCTTCTCCAAGGGTTATGCGATGACCGGCTGGCGTGTCGGCTACATTGCTGCCCACAAAGACATAGCATCTGCCTGCGACAAAATGCAAAGCCAGATTACCTCCGGTACCTGCTCTATTGCCCAGAAAGCCGCTTATGCAGCCCTGCAGGGTGGCAGGTCATCTGCTGAGGAAATGCGCGATGCCTATCACCGTCGCCGTGACCTGGTGCTGGGTATCATGCAGGACATTCCGGGCTTTAAGACCAATGTGCCCGCCGGGGCTTTCTATATTTTCCCGGATGTGAGCTACTACTTCGGCAAGAGCTGCAACGGAAACACGATCAACACGGCCCTGGACCTGAGCCTATACCTGCTTACGGACGCGCATGTGGCCCTGGTAAGCGGCGAGGCATTCGGCGCACCGCAGTGTATCCGTTTCTCCTACGCTACTTCCGACGATAAATTAATAGAGGCCCTCCGGCGCATCAAGGCCAGCCTCGCCAAATTGCACTAATGAACCAGCATACCAATTTAAAAGACATTTTCAGTGCCTTTGACCGGCTTACCGTGCTTATCGTGGGAGACGTGATGATTGACTCCTACCTGTGGGGTAAGTCAACGCGTATCTCGCCGGAGGCACCGGTGCCGATTGTGAACGTAGTGAAGCGGGAGAAGCGACTCGGCGGAGCAGCCAACGTGGCCCTGAACGTGCAGGCGATGGGTGCTACGCCCTTGCTTTGCTCGGTGATAGGCGACGATCCGGATGGCGGGGATTTCCTGCGCCTGATGGAGGAGCGGTCGTTGTCAACCGAAGGGATCGTGCAGAGTCTGGAGCGGGTGACCACCATCAAGCACCGTATCATAGCGGGCGGGCAGCAACTGCTGCGCGTGGATGCCGAGATCGAGCACAACCTGGCTGACTATGAAGAGCGCCACCTGGAGGAGCACTACCGGAAGCTTCTGGACCGGGCCGATGTAGTCGTGTTTGAGGATTATGACAAAGGTGTATTCTCCGAACACAACATCAAACGGTTTATACAGCTGGCCAGCGAGCGTGGTATACCGACTGTGGTAGATCCTAAAAAGAAAAATTTCCTGAGTTATACAGGCTGCACCCTTTTCAAGCCGAACCTGAAAGAACTCAAAGAAGGGCTCAAGGTTGATTTTGCAGACGAAAACCTGCCTGCTTTTGAGGATGCGGTGGAGGAACTGCAGAAGCGGCTGCAGACACAGCAGGTGCTGGTAACGCTTTCGGAGCGGGGAGTGTTTGTAGCCGATGGCGAAGAAAGAACCTACATCCAGGCGCACCGGCGTTCCATATCAGACGTGTCGGGTGCCGGAGATACCGTGATCAGCATTGCAGCCCTTTGTATGGCCCTGCATACCTCATTGCCTTTTATGGCTGGCCTGAGCAACCTGGGCGGCGGCCTGGTATGCGAGCAGGTAGGTGTTGTGCCCGTAGACCGGAAGCGGCTCTTCGAAGAGGCGCAGCACATCAGGTTGTTCGAAACACATGAACACAGAACAGCTTAACAGGCGTCTGTACGGCTCCAAACTGATGGCGTACGCCATCATGCGGCGCACCACCTATGTGCTCACCATCGTATCGGTGGCCTTGTTGGTTTATGCCCACGGCGTTGTCGAAGAGCATAGTAGGATTCAGACGATCTACTATATCATCGATGCCATTCTGGGGGTGTTCGTGCTCATTTACCTGCTCCGTATCCTCTATGGTTTTGAGCGGATAAAATTCCTGCGGCGTACCTGGTTTGAAGGCACACTGATGGGCATCATCCTTATTAATCTGGTCGGTACCTACCTGCTGGGTTTCCCTGTTATCTACAACATTTTTGAAGGGCTGGGCATGCCGCTGTCCGTGGAGCTATACCGCGTGCTGGTTTCGGTTTACATGCTGATGCTGCTCTTTATCGAGTTGCTGGAGACCAAGGTGCACCTGAAAACGCTGCAGATAAAGCCTGCGCTTACTTTCCTGCTCAGCTTTGTTTCCCTGATCGGTGTAGGCACGGCGTTGTTCATGCTCCCCAAAATGACCAATGTGCCGGGAGGAATGCGCTTCATTGACGCTCTTTTCATGTCGACGAGCGCTTCGTGCATAACGGGCCTTGCCGTCGTCGATCCGGGTACCTTCTTTACCTTCTCGGGGCAGGTGGTGCTGCTCGTACTGGTGCAACTGGGCGGCTTGGGCGTGATGACGTTTGCAACCTTTTTTGCCATGCTCATGCGGGAAGGCATCGGCATACGCCAGCACGTGGCCATGTACGAGATCATGGAAGGGGAATCTATTTCTTTTACCAAAGGGCTCCTGCGAAAGCTATTCCTGATGACGATGTCCATCGAGGCCATCGGGGCATTCGTCATCTTTATGACCTGGAGTCCGGAGACGCAGTTCGTGAATCTGGGCAATAAAATCTTCTATTCCATTTTTCATTCGGTGTCCGGATTCTGCAACGCAGGCTTTTCCCTGTATCCCGAAGGGCTTTACAGCGATCCGCTTCGTGATTCGTACATTATGCACCTGATGATTGCCGGGCTCATCATTTTCGGCGGCCTTGGCTTTCCTACTATTATTGACCTTTTTTCTCCTCAGGCCATGCGTGCGCGTATGGCTGCACCCTGGAAGAACTGGAAGCTGTTGACACGGGTAACCGTGTATTCATCAGCTGCTTTGCTGGCCTTTGGCACGGTCACATTTTTCCTGCTGGAGTACTTCAATACACTCTCAGAACTGAACTTTGCGGAAGCGCTGGTTACTTCCTTTTTTCAATCAGCTACCACCCGCTCGGGCGGCTATCATACGGTAGACGTATCTGCGCTGACGGTACCAACCCTGCTGATCATGACGATCCTGATGTTTATCGGGGCTTCACCGGGTTCGATGGGCGGTGGTATCAAAACCACCACTTTTACCGTGATCATCCTTTCGGTATGGGCTACAATTACGGGCAAGAAAAACATAGAGCTGGGAAAGCGGACGATACCGCCTTCGGCCTCCTACAAAGCATTTGCCGTTTTCACGTTTGCAGTCGTGTTCAACATCTTTTTCCTGATCATACTTTCCATAACCGATGGGCAGTATGACATCCTGCGGCTGGCTTTCGAGCAGGTTTCCGCTTTTGCCACCGTAGGGTTAAGCACCGGTATCACCGCTGGGTTATCGGATGTGGGCAAACTGGTCATCATTCTGTCCATGTATATCGGAAGGGTAGGAACCATTACCCTGGCGCTGGCCATCAGTACGCGTGCTTATTCCACTGCTTACAAATATCCTGACACGCACGTAGCGATCGGGTAATGTTTAGGATATTATCTCCAGGAAATATGGGCGTCACGACCAAAAAAGGAATACCGGAATTGCATAAGACGTATTGCTTCATATGAATACAGAAACGCTGAACCGGGCGCTTTACGGGACCAAGCTCACGGCTTACGCCACCATGCGACGC
This sequence comes from Pontibacter sp. HJ8, assembly GCF_054824225.1. NCBI lineage: Bacteria > Pseudomonadati > Bacteroidota > Cytophagia > Cytophagales > Hymenobacteraceae > Pontibacter > Pontibacter sp. HJ8. The sequence continues at coordinate 18,031 of NZ_JSYF01000202.1, read as the reverse complement.
ACGACTTACCTGCTGACGCTGATTTCAGTAGGGTTGCTCGTTTATGCCCATGGCGTTGTGGAGGACCAGGAGAAACTACGGCTTCTCTACTACATCATCGATTGGATCCTGGCTGTCTTCGTGATTATCTACTTCATCCGGATCCTTTATAATTTTGAGCGGAAAAATTTCCTGAAACGCACCTGGTTTGAAGGAACCCTGATGGCCATTATCCTGGTCAACCAGGTCGGCACATACGTGTTTGGCATACCCGTAATTTACAATGTGTTCGAGAGCATCGGTATTCCGCTTTCTGTGGACATATACCGGGTAATCATCTCGCTTTACATGCTGGTGCTGCTCATTATCGAGCTCCTGGAGACAAGAATACACCAGAAAGCCATAATGCTGCAGCCAGGTGTTTCTTTTCTGCTGAGTTTTATACTGTTAATCCTGGTCGGAGCCGGGCTGTTTATGCTGCCCAAGATGACGAATGTGCCAGGCAGTATGCGCTTTATTGATGCACTCTTTATGTCGGCCAGTGCCTCTTGTGTAACCGGCCTGGCTGTGGTGGACCCGGGTACTTATTTTACGCATAGCGGGCAGCTGGTCTTGCTGATGCTGATCCAGCTGGGTGGGTTGGGCATATTAACGTTCGCTACTTTTTTTGCGACGCTGATGCGACAGGGAGTGGCGCTGAAGCAGCACGTGGCCATGCAGCAGATCCTGGAAACCGAAACCTTATACTCCACAAAAGGCATGCTCCGCCAGCTGGTATACCTTACTCTTCTGATCGAAGGGATTGGAGCTGTCTTTGTATTTCTAACCTGGGGACCCGACGCGAAGTTTGTAAGTCTTGGCAGCAAGATATTCTATTCGGTATTCCACTCTGTATCGGCTTTTTGCAATGCGGGTTTCTCACTTTACCCTGAAAACCTGTACACGAAGCCGTTGCGATTTTCCTACGTGCTGCACCTGGTGATCGCCGGGCTTATTATTTTCGGCGGCATCGGGTTTCCGACCATTCTGGATGTGCTCTCTCCAAAGGCGATGCGTGGCCGCATGGCAGCGCCCTGGAAGAACTGGAGACTGCTCTCTCGTATCACTATTTATACTTCGGCAGCGCTTATTTTACTGGGTACTATCGGGTTTTTCCTGCTGGAGTACTACAATACGCTGGCCCACCTGAATTTTGCAGAGGCGCTCATCACTGCGTTTTTTCAGTCTGTGACCACCCGTACAGCCGGTTACAACACCGTTGATATTTCCGCCCTGACGGTACCTACGCTGCTTATGTTCCTGTTTCTGATGTTTATCGGGGCTTCGCCGGGTTCGACAGGCGGTGGTATCAAGACAACCACGTTTGTGGTGATCTTGCTGGCTGTCATCACCACGATCCGAAACAAGAAGTACCTGGAGATCGGCAACCGCACCATCCCGCATTCGGTCGCCTATAAGGCGTTTTCGGTGTTTGCGTTTGCCGCGCTGCTCAACATGCTGTTTATCTTCATGCTCGCCATTTCAGATCCAAACTATGGATTGATTCAGTTGGCCGTGGAACAGGTATCCGCTTTTGCTACGGTAGGACTTAGCACCGGCATTACGGCCGGTCTTTCCGATTTCGGTAAATCCGTCCTGATCCTGTCGATGTACCTGGGCAGGGTCGGTACATTGACGCTGGCGCTGGCACTGAGTACGCGCCCGCCTTCTACCGACTACAAATTCCCGGAAACTCAGATCGTGGTAGGATAAAGACTGTAAACAGTAAACAGTAAACTGTAATCCGTTAGCGGTAAACAGCTATCCGTTAGCTGATACCGTTATCGGGTTTAACATCCACCAAAAGTATAACAGCAAGTATAAAACATGAAAGCCGGCTTTTTGGAGCCGGCTTTCATGTTTTATACTTGCTGCAACAGTTTTTTGAAGAGAAACTGTTTACTGTTGATTGCTTAACTGTTCACTGCAAAACTGTATTCTTTTACCGTTTGGATAAAGCATTTCACTTTTTCCGGATCGGTGTCGGGGTATACGCCGTGGCCCAGGTTGGCAATGTGGCGCTGGGGACCAAACTCCTTCAGCATTTTGATGGTTTCATGCTGGATCGTTTCAAAAGAACTGTAAAGCAGGCATGGGTCCATGTTGCCTTGCAGCGTTTTGTTCGGCCCTACCTGTGCTCTGGAAGTACGGATGTCCATGTTCCAATCCAGGCCAATGGTCTCGCAGTTGAGTTTGCTGAAATCTTCCAGCGCAAAGAAAGCACCTTTGGCAAAGACGGTTACCGGTACATCGTTGATGGCATTGCAGATCTCGCTGATGTAGGGCAGGGAGTATTCGCGGTAGTGTGCCGGCGTAAGTATACCTGCCCAGGAGTCAAAGATCTGGATCAGGTTGGCACCTGCCTCTACCTGCGCTTTGAGGTAGGCGATGGTAGTATCGGTGATCATACGGAGCAGTTGGTGCGCCAGCTTCGGGTTGGTATAGAGCAGGCCACGCGCATGCGAAAAAGTCTTGGAGCCGCTGCCTTCTACCATGTAGGCCAGAATGGTCCAGGGAGCGCCCGCAAAACCAATCAACGGAACACGGCCATTCAGGGCTTTTTTGGTTACTTTGATTGCCTCCAGCACATAACCCAGGTGCTCATGCGGGTCAGCTACACGCAATTGAGCCAGATCGGCTTCAGTTCGGATAGTTTTCGGGAACCAGGGGCCGCGTTTCTCTACCATTTCGTAGGTACAACCCATAGCCTCGGGCACTACCAGGATATCGGAGAAAATAATGGCGGCATCCACGTCCAGTATATCTACGGGCTGAATGGTGACTTCGGCGGCAAATTCGGGTGTTTCCACCAGTTCCTTAAATCCGCTCAGGCTGTTTCGCACAGCTCTGTATTCCGGTAAAATGCGCCCAGCCTGGCGCATCAGCCATACCGGGGTGCGTTCTACCACTTCCCCTTTGGCGGCTCTTATAAGCAGGTCATTCTTCAGTTGCATGTCACAAAGATACGAGTTTATGTTGCACTCCGTTATCAAATCAGCAACAAGGTATAGCGAAGCTTTCAGAATATTCAGACGAGGGGTAAGTCTTTGCAGGTATAGCCGCTTACTGTCCGGTGCCCGTATACCTGCACAATTTCACGGTTAGTATCAGAGCGCACTAAGCCGCGGAGTATCTTCCTGAGGAGAACGGCTTGAAAAGGATAAAGAGGAGCAGGGATAGTTTGGTCCGGCCATGCTAAAAGAAGTGTAAACCAGGCGCTTTGAGCAGCAGGGTGGTCTTCACCAGGTATAGCGGTAATGTCTATACCCGGTGCATGATCGGACTATTCCCGCCTATACCTCCGAAATCTTTCTAATCCTGATTCTCACAAAAACTTCTGCTCCTGTTTCAGGTGGGAAGAGGGAGGTAAAGGGCCGCAAACCCCGGCAAAGAATGTTTCTGAATAATCTGAATCCCTACTCTGTGAAAAATAAAGCCTTCAGGGCGGAAACAATAAAATTTACCCCGATAGAAAGCACAATAAAACCCATGATACGCGACAGCGCAGATAGACCGGCTTTGCCCATGTAGCGCGTCAGCTGGTGAGAAAAACGCAGGATCACGTATGAGATAGCAGCCAGTAGAATAATGCCGATCAGGATCAGCGTCATGTCCAGGAAGGAGAGGGAGGTCGTAAAAAGACCGATACTGACCGCGATCGCACCAGGTCCGGAAAGCATGGGCATGGCCAGCGGCGTAAACGAGATATCTTCCTTATGCTGCGCTTCTTCTACCACATCCGGAGAGACTTTCTTGTTGCTGGCGCCGGGTGTAAGCAACTCAAAACCGGCGCGCATGATCATCAGGCCGCCGGCTATACGCAGGTCGTGTATGCGTATACCGAAAAAGTTGAGCACGTACTGCCCTGCCAGGAAAAAGACAGCCAGGATACCCACCATATACAAACAGGCTTTCAGGGCCTGCTGGTTGCGTTGGGCAGCCGTATCGTTCTGTGTCAGGGTCAGGAAGACAGGCATGGCCCCAAAAGGGTTTACAACGGAGAAAAGGGCAGAGAGGGTAGCAAGGATAATTTCCATGAGTGCGATAAACGTATAACCTTCAATATAGTTTTTAATACATATAAAACAAAGGTATGGCGTGGCAGCGGCAGAAAACAATCTGAAAGCAGCCCGTTTAAAACTTAATCCTTAATTTTGGGTAGAACAACACGCTTAATAACGATACTATGAAAGGAGAAGTAAAGCTAGGTATACTGGGAGGAGGACAACTGGGCCGCATGCTGATTCAGGCCGGGCTCGATTTTAACCTCTATACCCTGGTGCTCGATCCGGATGAGAATGCCCCCTGCAAGGATGTCTGTCACGAATTCTATGTAGGCAGTTTTCGGGACTTTGATACCGTGTATGAGTTTGGCAAGAATTGTGACATCGTCACCATCGAAATTGAACACGTAAACGCCGATGCCCTGGCCAAACTGGAAGAAGAAGGCGTAAAGGTGTACCCGGATTCCAAAACCGTGCGTACCATTCAGGACAAAGGACTTCAGAAAGAATTTTACCGCCAACACGCCATACCTACCGCTGATTTCAGATTGTTGAAAGACGCCACGGAACTGGATGCCAACACCGATTTTCTACCTGCTTTCCAGAAGCTGCGCCGCGAAGGCTATGACGGGCGCGGGGTGACGCGGCTGCAGAGCGAAGCTGACTTCGGGAAAGGCTTTACAGAGCCATCTTTGCTGGAGAAACTCGTGGACTTTGAGAAGGAAATATCCGTGATCGTGGCCCGCAATGCCAATGGCCAGGTGACTGCCTTTCCGGTGGTGGAGCTGAGCTTCCATCCGGAGCACAACCTGGTAGACTCGCTTTTTGCGCCGGCCAATGTAGCCTACAAACAGCAGCGCCTAGCCATCGAAATCGCCACCCGCGTGATTGAGTCGTTCGATATGGTTGGTATACTGGCTGTCGAAATGTTTTTGACCAAAGACGGACAGATACTGGTGAACGAGGTAGCCCCTCGCCCGCACAACAGCGGCCACCATACCATAAAAGCCAACTATACCTCGCAGTACGAGCAGCACCTGCGGGCTATACTGAATCTCCCGCTCGGCAGTACCGATATACAGAGTGCCGCTGTAATGCTCAACCTGCTGGGTGAGCCGGGCTACGAGGGGGAAGCAAAATACGAAGGGCTGCAGGAAGCCTTGGGTGTACCCGGCGTATACCTACACCTGTATGGCAAAAAATATACCCGTGCCGCCCGTAAGATGGGACACATTACCGTGCTGGGCACTGACCTGCAGGAAGCGCAGCAGCGGGCAGCATCAATCCGAAACGTAATCAAAGTAATCGCATAATATGGCCAACGAAACCACTCCCGCCCAGCCCCTGGTAGGCATCATCATGGGCAGCCAGTCCGATATGAAAGTTATGGACGCTGCTGCCGAGATCCTGGAAACCCTTGGGGTTCCTTTTGAGATCACCATCGTGTCGGCACACCGCACGCCCCACCGCATGTTTGAATACGCCGAGCAGGCCCGTAAAAAAGGTCTGAAAGTGATCATTGCCGGAGCCGGAGGCGCTGCCCACCTGCCAGGTATGGTAGCCTCCATCACGACACTGCCGGTGATCGGAGTACCCGTAAAGTCCAGCAATTCGATCGATGGCTGGGATTCTGTGCTGTCTATCCTGCAGATGCCGGGCGGTGTGCCGGTAGCAACCGTAGCCTTAGACGGCGCCCTCAATGCCGGTATACTGGCTGCCCAGATCCTGGGAACATCCAATGCAGCTGTCGCTGACAAACTGGAAAAGTATAAAGTAGGCCTGAAAGACAAGGTCATGCGCTCCGTAGAAGAGCTCAGAAGAGGAGACCGGGATCTGGATTAATTTAAAGGAAACCCACAAACAGAAGGGGGCAGCACACATAGTGTGCTGCCCCCTTCTGTTTGTGGGAACGGTGTATTTAAGGGTGCTCTGCTTAATAGCTAGTAACCAATTGCATTGGAAGAATCTCGGTGGGAACAAAAGATGTAGGGGGCACCCCTTATTTGATGTTTGTCTTAAATCCTTCGTCCTTAGGATGTTTCTCATTTTTAAGCCAACGGATTATAGGCCTGTATGCCTGCATTTTATGCATATAAGTTTTTTCGGGAAGTCATTCACATGCAAATATGATAATTTCACCCAAAAATTAAATTATTTCACCATAATTGAGGTTTCAAATCTGGAGAGTTGTATGTAAAGACGTAAAAGTATGAAATCATTGATAGCGATACGTGAAGAAAAGTGTAGTAGACTCCCACAGTACGCCAGGTCCAGACTCCTTTATAGCTTATTTGAGAAAAGTCAAGAACAGACTGACAGGCTCTTTTAGCTATGGTACTCCTGAATTCTTTGCTCGCGCAAATACGTATGCCCGTTTGTTGCAAACCAAGTACTTCATGAAAGACTATGTCATGAAGCCAAGCTACAAGCAGATAGAATATAGGCAAGAGTTCCAACAGGAGTTGACCTTTGTCCTGCCTTTTGCTTATTGGCATTTCCTGAACGGTACGCTGGATAAGACCATTTCCTCCAAGTATACCAAAGAATTATATTTCTTTAGTGAAAATCATGAAGAGAAGTACAACAGGCGTACCTGGAGACTATCGAAGGAAAGCTACGAGATCCCCAACATGTATCACTGCCGACGGGTGCACTTTAGTAAATGGGCACAGGTGCCGCTGAAGGAGCATTACACCAATGATTTGTTCGTTTACCAGAAGCCGTTGCTCATCATCGCCAATAAATATAACAATGAGTGGGGGCGGGGCCCCATCAATTACTTCAGCCTGGATTTACTTTTTAAAGTGTTTGACAGGTTTAGGCACAAGTACCAGATCGTCTATAACCGTCCCGGCGCCAATTACATTGTGATGGACAATAGCGCGATCTATGAGATGAATGAGGCGGAACAGATTCGTGAAAAATATCCGGACGTACTGCTGGCAGAAGACCTATATCTTAAACATCGGGAGCATGTCAACAACTACAACCACTTTCAGCTAATGCTTTACGCAAACTGTGAAAGGTTTTTGTCTGTGCATGGGGGGACTGCTGCTTTGGCCAGTTATTTTGGCGGGAAAAACATCATCCTTTCGAAACGTGGCCACGAGCATAGGTATGATGAGTTCAACACCATCTTCCGGGCCTTGTCCGATGCCAAAATATACCATGCTAAGAAAGAGGAAGAACTATTACATTTCCTGGAAACGTATTACTAAATGTATAACCATCATGATTTATTAAGTATCATTTTAGCGACAATTCTTGCCGCTTTGATACAGATAACGGTGTCGATGTGCATTTTAAAAACATTCCTGAGATTGGCCATTACGTACCTGCTGTTCCTGGACTTTCGCCAGAGGTTATGCGCTACTCCGATGCCATAGTAGGCAAAATTCCTTTGCGCTCTTTTGAGAACTTGTTTTCTATGCTCCGGCGGAAGGTGCTCCTGGATGAGCTGAAACAAATAGGCTGCATCCTGCAGGTATTCTCCTGTCAGAAATTTTACTCCGGATATGGAACCGGAATGCTTCCTGTATTCAGCGAGCACCTGTGAGGTATACGCAACGGGATAGTGTTTTGCAATGCGTACCCACATTTCCCAGTCTTCTCCATACGTTAAGCCATAAAATGAACCGAGCTTCTCGTATACCTCTCGTTTAACTGTGATGGTGGCATACTGAATATATTGTTTCTCACTGATGCGAAGTAACCAGTTTTCACATAGACCACTTTGTTTATCTGATGTTAGTTTAGGATTGAGGATCTTGTTTTCCTCATCAATGTGATGATAGCTGCTGAATGCGGCACCAGCTTCCGGGTGATCTTCGAATAGTTTCTGGATGACGACGTAGTAGCCTTCTTTTACCCGGTCATCGCCATGCAGCAGGTGGACCAGATGCCCCTGGGCCCTGTTGATACAAGTCTCAAAATTACGCAGGCTACCGACATTCTGGGGTTGCCTGAAATAGCTGATCCGGCCTTTTCCTATTTCCTGCACCATCTTCCCGACATCCGCATCGGTACTGGCATCATCTACCACCTCAATCTGCATCTGCTGCGCAGGGATATTCTGTGCCAGAACGCTCTCCAGGGTATGCACCAAAAACTCAGCACAGTTGTAAACCGGAATCATGACGGACCACAAGGGGCGATCGCTGGATGGCTCGAGGGGCTTGATAACAGGGGGAGAGGTCGGAATGCGTTGCATAGAAGTTTTGATGATTATAAATCCAGAGATTTTTTACTGCGAACTTTTACTTAGGAAAATAAAGATTTTAATAGACTTATTTTACTTTAAAATTGTATTTAATAATACGTTTTAAATGACCGGGAAACCATTTTTTGAAGGATTGTTTTAGGGTATGGCGTATTTTCCTCCTTAATCGCTGCCAAAAAGAAACCTGATAGGGTTTAATAGCTTTTTGCAAGAGCTGATCTACCTCCGCATGCGCAAGGTGTTGGGCCTGCATGTACTGATCTAACCACTTGAGGTAACGTTGCCGGACCAGGTGGTATTCCCCGGTTTGCTGCGAGGAGCCTACCAAGGAATCGGGGCGTTGCCTGTAGAGGTTGTTATACCTGGAGGAGATGTAGATGGGCTCACTTAGGTATAGCTTGCTCAGAAATACCTGGTCTTCGTACATCCCTCTGAAAGCATCCTCAAATCCTCCCAGCTTGTGCAGAAGTTCCTTTTTGAGGATAATGCCGCACATGCAGGGAGCAGCGCCTTTGCCCAAGGGGTATAGGTGGAGCATCAGTTGGGGAGGATTGTACAGCCTGTCCTGCTCGGTACCGATATACACTACCTGATTTTCTTTTTGCGGATTGTCCCATTTATACCAGTATTCGGTTGCCTCACAAATAACCGACACCTGTTTCTCCTGCATCAGCAATAGTTGAGCTTCCAGGTAATTGGGTTGCCAGACATCATCCGCATCCAGAAAAGTGATGAGCTCTCCGCTTGCTTTTGCCAGGCCCAGGTTCCTGCTAGCACTCAGGCCCTTGTTGATATGCCCCGGATGTTGGCAGTAAATTATTTGATCCGGATGCGATGTGGCGTAGCGTTGAGCTATACCTGTGCTTGCATCTGTGGAGCCATCATCCACCAGCAGTAGTTCCCAGTGCGGGTAAGATTGATTCAGCACACTTTCAATGGCTTCCTGCAGGTATTTTTCTACATTGAAGAGGCAGGTGATAACGGATATTTTGGTGTGGGGCAGGCTCATACACACTGATCTTAAGACTTCAGCCACGCGGTCATATACCTGTCTAATTCATTTCCACTCCAGTTGTCTGCCAGGAATCTGCCCAAGGTATACCTGGCTGAAGTTGCCTGAACGCTGCTGCCATTGGTTGTGACAGCAGCTGTAAAATTTGCTTGGGCTGCCAAGGCCACGGTATCGCTGTTGTAGCGGCCGTATGGGTATGCGAGCAAGTCTACACCTCTACCTATCGTTTGCTCCAGGAATGTCTTATTCTCCAGGATTTCGTGCTGCTGTGCGGCGGTGTCTAGAGCGGCAAGATCAGGATGCGATACTGTGTGAGCTCCTATCGTAAATAACTGACTCTTGCCTAATTCCTGCAGCTGTTCCAGGCGCATGCTGTGGTGGAGGCGTTGGGGAGTGGCAGGTATACCGGCCCAGCTTTTCAGCTGCTGCAGGTGCTGCTGTTGTTGCTGGTGGGGAAGCGGCTTTAAGATCTCCCATACTTGCAGAAATAAGGCAGATCGTAAAGTAGGCGGCTCCGTTACATAGGCTTTCCAGCACCGATGTTGTTGCCGCAGCGCTTCCGTGAGTTGTCCTTCCTGCTTCAGGTCAAACACGAGGCTTGCATCCGCTAGCTGCATGTCCATGATCTTGGGTAAATTTTCTGTAAGCAGGAAAATTTGCTCCACTTCATCCCACCAGAATGCGGCCTGCTTATCGATGTTGCCGGAGCAGATAAAAAAAGTGGCCGGCAGCTGAAAGTGCTCCAGCAGCGGTCTGGCCGCTAAAAAATTGTCGGCGTACCCGTCATCGAACGTAATGGCGACGCTGTTTCTTTTAAGCTTGTTGTTCTTCAAGTCTTCTGCCAGTTTAACCAGTGGCACCACGTGCCAGTTTTTGCTCAGAACCTGCAACTGTTGTTCAAAATGCAGCGGGCTGACCGCTAATCTCCATACATCTGATTCCAGCTCCGCTACACGGTGGTACATCAGAATAAGGCCCTTGTGCTCCAGGCGCTTTTTTAAGGTATGGAAGAAGCCTGTGATCAATTGCGTAGCCTTTTGGTCGCTTTTACAGTTATGATGACCTGGAAGTGAGCGTCGTTGTAGTCCAGTTTGTCGGCGGGTACTTCCGGCAATCCCATACCATACAGGAAAGCTGTCGCAGTGAAAACATTTCCGAAGGGGTATATCTCCAGGTCGCTACTGGGAAACGTTTCTTCCATCAGCCGCATCATAGCCTTGTCCGTGAACGACCAGTACCAGGTTTCTTTCCATTCGCCGTGGTCAATGGGTGTAATGCCCGGCACGGTCAGAAGCAGGGTGCCTCCGGGCTTCAGGATGCGGAAGCAGGTATGGAGGGCGTCCCGGAAGTGGTAGATCAGGTGCAAGGTCTGGGTCAGAATGATGCAGTCAAAGGTGTTGTCCGGAATGTCGGGCGCGTGGCTGATATCACCGACCAAGGTAGCCTGGGGATTGCTGTCATCCACATGCAGAATATCGCTTTTGGTAACCTGGTCGCCTCCGTAATGCAGGGTATAGGCATTGTCCCCGATCTCCAGCACCCTGCCTCTGATGCTCGGAGCTTCCTTCCCCAGAAAGTTCTCAATATAATAACGGTCTACCGGGCCGCCCCGGTCGTAGCCAAACTGGGTGCTGAAGGGCTTGTTACGATCCAGGTCTCCCAGTTTAACTTTACCCACGGCGGGAGCAGTGTCTGTTTCTGAAAACATAGCGCGTAATCTCCTTTTGATTTTCTTGGAAGGTATGTAGCGAACCATTTGATGGGTGATAGTAGCGGCACTTTTGTGGAGGGTCTTGTCCAAAGTTGCTTCGGGATCATACCTCAGCAAGGTATAGTAGTCCTGCGGGGTGATTTTCTTTTCCATTTTGACTTTAGCGGACAGTTCCTGCACGTAATATGCCTTCCATAGTTTGAGGCCTTCCGCGTAGGCAGCTGCTTCGGTAGTGTTTTGGAGGAACTTGTGCTGTCGCTCCAGAACACGTAACGCTGTGCTTAACATCAGTGGAATGTTATTCGACATGTTTGCCCCATGGAGGCAGTAAGCGGCGATTCTGTTGGCATGGTGAAGAACAGGGTGTTTCCTGGCAATTTTCAGGTATAGGTCATAGTCCTCGCAGGCTTTCAGGGAGGTGTCAAACAGGAGATCATCAAACACCCACCTCCTGTAGAGAACGGTTGCGTGCATACCGATGTAGTTGCCTTTCAGTAAGTTGAGGTAATGCTCGGTGGGCACGGTTTTGACGACAGGTTGTACTTCACCGCTGGCCGTATATATCTTGTCATGGCTGCCGGAAACAAAGGCCAGCTCTGGGTTTTTGCTGATGTACGCCAGGTTCGTAGCAAGCGCCCCCTCATAGAGATAGTCGTCTGCGTCCAGGAACGCCAGAAATTCTCCTTTGCTGTGGCGTATACCTGTATTCCGGGCTGCAGAAAGCCCCTGGTTGCTTTGAAAGATATAGGTTACCTCCGGATTCTGCTGCGCTACTTCCTTAGTATTGTCGGTTGAGCCATCATCGATTACGATTATTTCGGTGTTGGCATACGTTTGCTGACGCACGCTATCGATGGCCTTCTGAAGCAGCCGGCCATGGTTGTAGCAGGGTATAACGACCGATATTAAGGGTGTGGGGCTCATGGGTGAATTGTTAGGCATACGCTATTCTAAGGCCATTTCTTTTTGCTGAAGCCGGAAGGGGAACTTGGGACGCACGGCCCCCCACCATTTTTCGAAGTAGTGTATATCTTCGCGATAATCTTCCACATCAAAGGACAGGCATTCTTCCAGGTTGAACAACGGGATCGAGGCGTCTTTGGCGACCGTGAGGGTAATGTAGTAGGAACCGTCGTTCAGAAAATTGCCAGGTATGGTACATTCCCCTTCTACAATCCCTTTGTGGCAAGATGCCGTTGGCGAAAGCAAATCAAAAATGCAGTCACCGCTATAGGAGTACAACACCAATCCAACGTTGAGGTTGATGCCCGGGTGCAGGTTCCAGAACTTGAATTTAATCGTCAGCGGAGTCCGGATATCCAGGATATTGTCTGATTCCTGCATATGCGGAATAAGTTGCACCTGCTTAAAGCGTACCCAGTCGTTTCCGGGGGCGTCGCTGGGGGTGTCCCATTTCTGCTCCAGCTTAAACTTTTGCATGCTGGCAATGTACTTGTTCACTACGGCGGACGAGGGGCCTATTTCCTTCATGATTCCTTTGTTGAGCCAGATCGCTTTGTCACACAGGGTGTTGATGGCCTGCATGTTGTGGCTCACAAAGAGAATGGTCCTGCCGTCAGCGTGGGTGACTTCTTTCATTTTGCCCAGGCACTTCTTCTGAAAATCAGCGTCCCCGACTGCCAGTACCTCGTCCACGATCAGAATGTCAGGTTCAAGATGAGCGGCCACCGCAAAGGCCAGGCGTACATACATACCGGAAGAGTAGCGTTTGACAGGCGTATCGATAAACTCTTCTATACCGGAGAATGCCACGATCTCATCGAACTTTGACCTGACCTCCGCCTTGCTCATGCCCAGAATGTAGCCGCTGATAAAGATGTTCTCGCGGCCAGTGAGCTCCTGGTTAAAGCCGGTCCCTACTTCGAGCAGGCTGCTTATTTTTCCTTTGCCTTTTACTGTACCGGTTGTTGGCTTCACGATCCTGGAAATGATTTTCAGCAAGGTGGATTTGCCTGAACCGTTGCTCCCGATAATGCCGATAGACTCTCCCTGCTTTACATCAAAGTTAATCTGCTGTAGCGCCCATATCTGATCGCGTTCCGCAGCAAAGGATTTTGATCCGCCCGGCTGGAAAAAAGGATCCTGCTTTCGTAGTATGTACAGGTTCCACCAATGCTGCAGGTCCTGGCGAAAGGAGCCCGTGCCGATAGCTCCAAGCCGGTATAGTTTGGAGATGTTTTCAACCTGAATAACAGTGTCTGCCATACCTATACTACGTCTATCAGTTTGTCGCCCTGCTTGTTGAACAACAACAGGGAAGCACTAAAAAGAACCGCTGCGAAAAGCACGCTATACAGCACATACATAGGAGAGACCGTGCCCTCCCCAAGTAGCGACAAGCGGAACATCTCAAACAGGGGAGACAATGGATTTAGCTGAACAAGCCACTGGACTTTCTCCGGAACAGTTGCCAGCGGATAAATGACAGGGGTTACATACATAAATAAACGGATGCCCAAACCAATGAGGTAGCCCATGTCGCGATACTTGGCCGTGAGCACAGAGAAGAACAAGCCCATTCCGAGGGCCAGTACAGCAGTAGTGATAACAGCTACCGGAAACCAGAGAATACCTATACCTATAGGCGGTGTTAAATCCTGAAACAGCCAGTAGTAGGCTACCAGAATCACGAGCAGCAGGAGCTGTATAAGAAAGTTGTACAGCTGTGTGCTTATGACAGACAGGGGCACGATGATGCGCGGAAAGTATACCTTGCTGAAAAGGTTCGCGTTGTCCTTAAAGGTGGTTGCTGTACCTGTAAAACAATCGCTGAAAAAGCTCCACAGGATAATGCCCGCAAAGTAAAACAGCACCGGAGGAATCGTACCGGTAGGAATTCCTACAAATTTTCCGAACACAATGACGTAGGTAACCAATGTTAGCAAAGGCGGGAAAAGGATCCAAAAGGGGCCCAGTACAGTCTGTTGGTAGCGCAGTAAGAAGTTCCGTTTGACCAGGCCAGCGAGTAAGTGACGGAAAGACCACATCTCGCCAAAGCTAGCTCCCCAGTAGCTCGTCTTACTGGAAATCTCCCAATCCCAGGATGTTTTTGTTTCGGGCATCAGTTTTTTTGTATGGCTAAAGGAATAACCACCAGAGGCCGGGGAGCTCCACGATATTAGCGCAAGGGTGGTTTGATAATTTTTATACTGAATAGTACGATATACGAATGGTTTGAAATTTTGTCTTGATGATGGCCTGTATATAATTGAATACATCCTATTAAGTATATATTCTGCTCTAGTCTTGGCAAAATTTGCAGGTATAGCGCATGGAGTATTTTAGATACAACAGGCGCTACTACATTTGTGAGCATTTCCCCGGATTCCTCCAGCCGTAGCGATGCGCATCTGCTATAAAACAGCTTACTTGAGTTATGCTCTTGTTGCTGACATACTTAAATTTTCTGGCAAAGAGCAGAAGGTTACTTGACTGGTTGATCCAGCAACGGCAAAAAGTACAGGATATCTCTTAAAAAGGAGGGAGTTAAACCACAAGCGGGAACCGGTAGAATAACCGGCTCCCGCTTATAATGTAGGTTAGATATAAAGAGGCCTTCTGCTCAGCCCGCTATTTTCTATACAGCTTATAGTAGTGCGTTGTGTTGTTGAGGTATGCCGTCACAATACACATAGAAGAGGGAGGTACCTCGCTTAGGTCAAGCGGCAACTTCATCAAACCTTTGGGTAGAAAAATGGATTTCTGGAATATTTTCTTCCCTTGTGTATCCGTTATCGTTAGCAGGAGTTCTTGTTCCTGGTAGGCCTCCAGTTCCAGCATCACTATGTCAGAAAACGGATTTGGATAGGCTGAGGATACAATACCGACTTTATTAAACACGACTGCCTTTACGGCAGAGTAAGTGGCGGTGCCATCCAGGTCAAGTTGACGAAGACGGTAATATCTTGTTCCGGCCTCGCGTATACCTGATTCCCTGAAGCTGTACCGTTGGATTATCTGAGAATTCACTACCCTGCTTTTGACCAGGCCAATTGTACGGAACTGTCTGCCATCCTCCGAAACTTCCACCTCAAATCCATAATTATCAAGCTCAGAGGCGGTTCCCCATTCCAGTAAAACATCGAAGTCCCGTTGGACAGCCGTGAAGGTATACAAACTGACAGGTAATGGAACCGGTGTCTCCTGTGTGCTTGCGACAGCAAAAGGGGAGAAAGATTTGACGCCTGTTATGTTGATGGAGTGCGTGTTTGGCGTTGCCCCCTGTTGCACCGTACCGATGCTGCTTTCCACCAGATCCCATTCGCCATTATCAAAGTGCGTGATGTAGCCCGAATCCCGAACAAAATTTGGAAGTTCGTCAGAGACGTTCCACTGCAAGTTCATCGCCACGTCAGATCCTCCTTCAGTCTCTTCTGTTATATGCCAGGTCTTGTTCACTGCTCCTTCCTCTACCGTAGAGCCATCTGATGTGTATAACTGAAATCCTTCTTCTACCCGAACACCAAAACTGTCTGTTGTGCCTTTATTCTGAAGCTTAACGGGAGCATAGCTTCCCAAGGTTCCTACCGGAAAGACTCTGTTTACTCCGGAGCCCATCGCCTCAAACATAAGTTCGCCTGCGCCATCCGTCACGATATAGGCAGTGGGGCTGTAATTCAGTATACTTCCCGTGCCAGCCAGTGTAAGTTTATGATCGCCCAGCAACAGCTTCTTCAGGTTTAAATTAAGCAGGTTAGCTACCGTAACGGTACCGGTCAGCTTTTTTGTGCCGCTGCCCTGCAGGACAAGGTTTCCATAAGTGCCGGCCGGTATAGCTTGGGTGGCATCACTGGCAAAGATGATGTTTGAAAGGGGAGAGGCTTTCAGATTGGCCGATAAGAGTTTATTCTTAAGCTCCAGCGTGCCGCCCTGCTCAATGCTAAGAACACCTGCCGCAGCTAAATCATGTGCTAAGGCATGCTCTCCCTCCCTGATAACCGGCATGGTATTCAACTCTGTTTCCGAAGCAGGTATAGTGGCATCTACTTTGGCTGTCGGAACGCAGGTAGTCCAGTTTTCACTGTCGAACCAGTCCGTCGTGTTGTTGGCGCCTGTCCAGGAAGTTGCCAGCGCATCTACTACCTGCACGGTATGGTGCGTTACCTTCGATAGCCCGGCAACATCTGTATAGGTATAGAGTAGCGCATGGTTGCCTAAACCTGCTACCAACGGGTCGAAGAGTTTTCCTTCTGATACGCCCTGCCCCGAGTAAAGGCCTTCTTCTGAGAGGCCGAATGCCAGGGGAAGTGCGCCACCCTGCAGGCAGGCTTTGCTGTTGTCTGTTACCTGATGGGCTCCTATGCAGAGGTCTGCGCGTTGCTTGATGCTGTTGCCCCAGAAATCCTGTGTTCCCGTGTTCAGGCCAAAATCTTTTGTCAGGTCGAGCCCTTTGCCGATCATAGCAGAGCTTTTTTGGAGCTCGTAACCCTGTAGCGTATACAAAGCCTGCGGGGCCGCAATCGTGACACCCTGGCCAGGGTTTTTCAGACCAGGATCAAGAAAATGACCTAACGCTATGCCATTCAGCCGTTCCTGACTGGTCGCGTTACGCCAGGCAGCCAGCGAGGTGTGGGTAGTAGCGCCCCACTTAAAAGCTGGTGTTGCACCTGTCGTCCAGTAGTTATTCCCTTCAAAACGAATGTTTGTCGTTGCCTCGATATTCATCAGACTCACACCGCCTGTTGTGACAAACAGGTTATTCCGGAACGTGGCCTGCGTTGCGCCGCCAGCCTGTACCCAGACAGCTTTAGGGACTCCACTGGCTGCCGGGGACAGGTATACGGTGTTGTTGTAAATTTGGGCATTCTGAATGGCTTGCGCTTTTTTAGCAGTAGTAGACCATAAATGGATGGCGGCATACCCGTTTTTTCTGCCATCATTTTCGCTGATGTTGTAGCGCACAACAATGTTTTTCATGACAGGGGCATAGTCAAACTGGGCGAGCAGGTAGCCGGCACCTTCATTGTCATGCGAGTAATTGTACTGCATAATGGAGTTGGTACTGCCGCCGTCTATGTCAAACCCGCCGCCATCTTTTGTGGTGCCGGTTCTGTTGTGGTGTGATTCGTTGTACTGGATGATAAGGTTATTGCAGAGATAACCCCAGATGCCGACCGGTCCTCCGCTCGTCCAGGCGTTCAGCCAGCCATTATTATACGCTTCGCAATACTCGATGATGCCGCCATCCACTCCTCCCATCACGATGCCGTTTCCGCTGTGCGACCAGGTTCTGTCAGGAAGCCCGGCATTATTGAATGCTTTGCTGTGTGCTATATAGACGTTTTTGTGGCCTATTTTATAGTCATCAGCGTATGTTTTGATGCCACTATCGCCGTTGTCGTGGGATAAACAGTTGGTGATCGTCACATCATCATACCCGCTGGTCCCGCTCCAGCTGCCAA
The DNA here is from genome assembly GCF_054824225.1 of Pontibacter sp. HJ8. Classification (NCBI taxonomy): domain Bacteria; kingdom Pseudomonadati; phylum Bacteroidota; class Cytophagia; order Cytophagales; family Hymenobacteraceae; genus Pontibacter; species Pontibacter sp. HJ8. Next base: position 645 of record NZ_JSYF01000202.1, on the reverse strand, counting down.
TCGAAATACCGGCTTCGCGGTAGCCGTATACCTCTACATTGTCAATTGCAATGTAAGCCAGTCTTGTATTGGGCAACTCCATGTAGAAATCTACTCCTGATGCCGTATTGGTTTCGCGACCAGACCCTCTGAAGATCAGATGCTGTACTTTAAAGCCAGCCGTGTTTTCAACGTAAATGCCGGCTTGGGTACCGCTGCTGATAATCGCTCTGGCCTCCCCATACGAGCTTAGTACGATGGGTTGGTCAGGTGTGCCTTTCACCGTCGGACCAAAAAAAATACTTCCGGAAAAGGTAGCCCCTCCTTCAAAAAGAATGGAATCTCCCGGCGCAAACGTGGTAGAATTTACCTTTGCAATACTTGCCCAGGCATTTTGTACTTCGACTCCTGAGTTCGTATCATCCCCATTCAGACTAATATAGTATGTCTCAGCTGATGCGCCAAAACTGCATAAAAAAATAAGTACAGTGATGGCTGTCGTAAAACGCTTCATTGCTACAGCATCAAGCGTGGCTATAAACGTTGGCTACTACACCCGCTGGAAAAAGCCCGGCCCGAAGTGTAACTGAAATTGCAGCTAGAGGAAGGAGACTCAAGGAGTACTTACCCGGAGTATGTGGGCTCTTCAACAACTGCTGGGTATTT